>CAMLIY010000006.1 GCA_946480125.1 uncultured Asticcacaulis sp. | reverse complement strand
CCCGCAGCGGTGGCTGAACAGCCAACTGAGGTCATCGTCATCGGCTCGCACATTCGTGGCGGCAACCCGACGTCTCCAATCCATGCTCTGAGCCGGACCGATATCGAACAGTCCGGCTATTCGCAAACCGGTGATTTGGTCCGTAGCTTACCCGAGAATTTTTCCGGCGGGCAGAACCCAGGCGTCGTTTCGGGAGCGCCGTCCTTCGTCAATCCGAACAACAATAACGTCACGAATGCTTCGACAGTCAATTTGCGCGGGCTCGGTTCGGACGCGACACTCGTTCTCCTCAACGGTCACCGGTTGCCGTCCGACAGTGCTTTCCAGAGCTCTGATATATCAGGTATACCCTTGAGCGCCGTCCAACGCGTGGAAGTCCTGCCGGACGGCGCGTCGGCACTCTATGGCGCCGACGCGGTCGGCGGCGTCGTCAACTTCGTCTTGCGCAAGAACTATACAGGCACCGAGGTCTCGGCTCGCGTAGCAACGTCAACGCAAGGTGGCGGCACGGAGCGGACATTTAGTCTTCTCACTGGTGCGGCTTCCAACAAGGCAAACATCCTGTTCAATGCGGAAGCGACCAACCAGGATGCCATTACCTGGGCGGATCGAGACATCGTCGGCATTGGATCGCCCGAAAACATGCTGGTGCAGCCCCAAAAGCGCCAGTCGGCGTTCGTTAGCGCCGGCTGGGCGCCGTTCGAGAATGTGAACATCACTCTGGACGCGCTCGTCAGCAACCGGGAAGCCACACGGATTGCGAAGACCTCTGCTGCGGCCCCCCAGGTTTTCACCACTGTAACGACACCAGCCTATAGCTTTGCGCTTTCGGTGGAAGTCGGCCTGATGAAAGACTGGAAGCTCGATTTGACCGCGCTATCTGGCGGAAGCCGAAACTCTACCTTTGTTGCCATCCCTGCCTACTCCCTGACCCAGGGGGCGCTGATGCGTAATCACCTCGAAGACGTCGAGGTAACGGCTGGCGGGACTGCGTTCAGCTTGCCAACAGGACCGGTACGGGTTGCACTGGGGGGAGGGCGTCGGAGCGAAACATTTGTGAGCTCGGCGGAATACTCACGAAGTGTAGATTACTTGTATTTCGAGACGCTTGTGCCGCTTGTCGAGCCGTCTACTGAACGGGCTGGATTGCAGGAGCTTACGCTTAGCGTGGCGGGGCGAGCCGAAAAATATAGCGATTTCGGCAGCAGCACGAACCCGAAGGTTGGATTGCGCTATGTTCCTATCGATGGTGTGGCGATTCGTGGGTCGTGGGGCAAGTCCTTCAAGGCGCCGACCTTCCTCCAGCTCCATAACCGGGCGCAGCTTTATCTGTTCGACGCCTCGTATGTTGGTGGTCCGGATACCGGCACGGTCCTCGATATTGAAGGCGGTAACCCGGACCTCAAACCTGAGAAGGCAACTTCGTGGACGCTCGGTGCCGACTTTACGCCGAGCCGTGATTTGAAATGGTCCGTGACATATTTTAGCGTCGACTATGAGGGTCGGATTGTTCAGCCGGTCAACCCGTTTACCGGCGCGCTCAGCGACCCTCGGTTTTCGCCATTCGTTGAGCTATCTCCATCTGACGCGACCAAAGCCGATCTGTTTGCCCGCTCGACGGAATTCAATAATTTCGCGAGTACCGATTACGATCCGGCGGATGTCGTGGCGGCAATCTATAACCAGAACACCAACGCGACCGCGCAGACAATTAAGGGTGTAGATCTATCCTACCGCCAGGCTTTCCGCCTCGATTTCGGCGACATCGACACCTTCGCGAATGCGTCCTGGCTGACTCTGAAGCAGCAAACCATTCCGACCCTGCCCAGCATCGAATTGTCCGGCACTATCTTTTCTCCGCCCAAGTTCAAAGCGCGCGGCGGGGCCAGTTGGAGGCGAGGCGGGTTCAGTGCCACAGCCGTCGTGAACTATATAGCCGACGAGGCCGACACCCTGGTCACACCTAATTTTAAGGTTGATCCATGGACGACAGTCGACGCGACAGTTGCGTACAGGTTTGGCGAGGGTGCCAACGCATTTTCAGATCTGAGGATCGTGTTGTCCGCGTCTAACCTGTTCGACAAGGCTCCACCCTACACGCCGTCGCCGATCTCGAATATGGGACCGCACTTCGACAGCACAAATGCATCAATCATTGGCCGCTTCGTCAGCATAACCGTGTCGAAGGCCTGGTAAGACAATGCGCACCCCCAGCCTGTACGCGCTAGGGCTAATTTGCGCGTTGGCGTCTCTGCCCGCATCCGGGCGGGCAGAGACGTGTCGCGACCTGTTGCTCCCGTCTTCACCAGAAAGATTTGGCCCGTCAATCACAGCCGACGACCTCGTTCAACTGCGAGACATCGGTCCGCTCGACCCGACAAATGTTGCCACAGAGGTCCTGTCGGTGTCGCCGGACGGCAAGCATGTGGCGGTGCAGGTGCGGAAAGCGGACCTGTCGAATAACAGCTATTGCCTTGGTATCATCGTCGCGGCAGTAGCCGGATCGGAACAGCCTGTTCTTCTGGACGCCGGCGGCGATTATATGCTTATGACTAGGCAAGTTCTTGGCTTTCCTGCGTTCACACCGTCGGGCGCGCCGATCATTGTCATCCCGAAATGGTCACCTGACGGCAAATCACTGGCCTACCTGCGTAGAGAAGGCGGCTTAACGCAGGCATGGCTGGTTGGACTAGATGGCGCGCCGGCGCGAGCCGTTACCCATATGGCCTTTGATGTGGAAGATGTCGCCTGGTCGCCAGACGGCGCGCGCTTGATCATCTCGGGGCGCCCCGGCCTGCAATCTGCCTATGATGGGATTGAACACGAGGGCAAAGGCGGCTTCTTGTTCGATGACCGTTTTATTCCTGCGAATAGCAATCGGCCCATACCGCGGGAAAAGGTCGATCCTGTCTTCCTGTCAATTGGCGTCGCTGATGGCGACGAGCGCGAGGCCACGCCTACCGAGAGCACCCTCCTGTTCAACTCAGGTGCGCCCGGTCCGGCCTTGACCGGAAAAGTCATTGAGGCGAACCAGACAGGCCGGGCAGCGTGGATCGCGCCGACAGATCCCTCGGATGCCCATTCAGCGAAGGCGGTCTATTCACTTGCTGCGGATGGCTCCAAGCGCCGCGCGGTCCTGCCGCGGTCTTCCGTCGTCACAGGCATGTGGTGGATAGGAGACGGTTCGACGCTGATCTTTGCAACCCTGGAGGGCTGGGGATACGGCTGGGATTCAAGTCGGCAGGGGTTTTATAAGTGGTTGCCAGACGGTGTAGAACCGGAGAGGTTTTTGTCCTCGGCCGACGTATTTATTGGCTGCCAGATGAGCAGCAGCCGATTGGTCTGTGGTCATGAGGCGCCGACCCAGCCGCGAGAACTGGTTTCCGTGGAGATTGGAGACGGAAGCGTACATCCGATATGGGACCCCAACCCAGAATTCCGGAGTATCGCGCTCGGCAAGACCGAAAGACTGCAATGGAAAAATGATCGCGGCATCGAGACGTTCGGCGACCTGGTCCTGCCTCCTGATCATAAACCTGGCCAAACTCATCCGTTGATCATCGTGCAATATCGCTCTCGCGGCTTTCTCAGGGGAGGGACCGGCGACGAATATCCGATCCAACTGTATGCGTCTCGTGGCTTCGCAGTCCTGAGGTTCAATCATCCGGCCTCCCTTGCCAATTTTCCGTCAGCGAAAGCCACTAAGAGTGCACGGTCGAGCTCCAGGGATCGGGCGGGGCGGCAAAGCATACAATCCGCATTGGAAGAAGGGGTCAAAGCGGCTATCGCGACCGGAACCATTGACAAGCGTCACATCGGCATAACCGGCCTGAGCGACGGTGCCACAACAGTCCAGTTTGCTCTTTTAAACAGCTCTCTGTTTTCTGCAGCGGCTATCAGCACTTGTTGTGACGACCCGGCAGTGATGGCATTCCTGGGTGGTCCGGTACTGGCGAGATCGTTCGCGGAAAGTGGACACCCAACCGCATCTGAGCCTGACGCCGCGTTCTGGCAAAATTATTCTTTCGCCAGAACCGCAGCCAAGGGACTTCCGCCTCTCCTTATACAGGCAGCCGACACCGAATATCTCGGGGCGCTTGAAGGATACCAGGCTTTAAGGGAGCGCAGAAATCCGCTGGAAATGTACGTATTTCCGGACGAGTTCCATGTGAAGTGGCAACCCATCCATCGTCGTGCGGTGTACCTCAGGTCCGTGGACTGGTTCAGCTTTTGGCTGATGGGAATCGAAGACCCTGACCCAAAGAAAAAGGATCAATACATGCGGTGGCGCACACTGCGGGATGAATGCGAATGTGGTTCGGGCGGCTGAGACGCTGAAACAGAGGCAAGGTTCGTCCAGTGTGAAACCCAAGCCTCAATTTCACCCATGGTGGCGAAGCGATCGAAGTCCATATCTCGAAGTGGATGTTCAGATCGAAGCTGGCGCAGCACCGCCTGCACATCAATCAGACCTGATCTGGCAAGATATCCAGCCTCCAGTCTGTCAGCCAGCTTTGCTCTGTTGTGATTGATGACAGAATTCGCAAAGCGAGAAGGCCCTCCCTTCGATCGCCGATTGATGATCTCGGCTGGAAGGTGCTTGCTAAACGCCTGCCGGGCGACCGAGCGGTTACGGCCCCGTTCCAGCCATCGCCAAGTCGGGATCGCAAGACACGCTTCGACAATCGGTTGGGAAAGGAGGGGGTTGATGAGTGGCGGCATGTTTCGCCTCTCATACCCATCAATGGTGCCTTGGATGCGGGCCATCATTGCAATGTGCAGGGATTTACCCGGCAACGCTCCAAGCGGGGCATCCAGCCACGGATGGGTAGGCGCGCAGTATAAACCTGTCAATTCGTTCGGCAGGTAGGTGAAATCGCGCCGCCACTGATACCGGTACGGTTTTTTCCGCGACTGATGCAGAAGATTGTCGAACGCCTGCCAGACAGAACAGCCGGCAATGCGGCACACGTCGTTCAGTGTGGACCAGGTGCTCATCCCGAAGCCCTCAGCTCGCAACCGGTCAAGTACCGGTAGGGTCGACGTCAGACTGCAAAACACGTTGTCGCCACCGATTCCTGTAAAGAACGCGTCGGCGCCATGCGCCGAGCTGATAGACATTTTTGCTTTGAAGTCGCTTTGTCCAAAAGCATGTAGCAGGGGCCTTGGCAGATGAGCCGCAGTCGATTTGAAAAAGTCGACTTCGTCCAAGCGGTAAAACCTTTCCTCAAGAGGTACCGAGAGTGCGTTGGTGAGAAGCCGGGCATATGCGCGCTCGTCACCCTCTGCGTCGTCGGTAGCCATTGTGTAACATATGAGGTTCGATTGATTGGCACGTAGGGCACAGGCAATGATTGAGGAATCGAGACCGCCGGACACGCCCAGCAATGGCCTAAGGAAGACACTGTTCCAGGCACCGAGCGTCGTTTTGATCGTTTCGAAAAGCTGCTCAGCCAGTTGATCACTGGAAGTGGGTTGGCAACTGACATGATCCCACGGCGTCCAAACTGACTCGACCAAAAGTCCAGACCGGCCTGTCCTGAGGCGATGGCCGGCCACCAATTCCCTGACGCCTTTCAGGCCAGTGTCGGGCGTACGCAAATCGTACGAGATCAGGTGATGAAGCAGATAGGTGTCGTCTATTTGGGGTACGAGATATCCGGCCTCATGCAGAGTAGTTACGTCTGACGCAAACACCACGCGATCTGCGAGATCAATATAGTAGCATGGCATTGCCCCAGAAGGGTCGCGTACGACGCTGATACCACCTCCGTCCGGTTCCTCGAGAAATGCCACGTACCCGCCCCAATGCGTTTCGAGCAGTGATTGTCCGGAAGTGCTCAATGCCCTTCGTGCAGTTGGCGGGTCTACCTTCGTCAGGTGAAGGGGTGTGGCTGCCTTGTTAAACAAATGGCCGATGATTGCGCCATTTTGACCAGGAAAGAGGGCGGCAGTTCTGACGCTGTCAGTCATCAGGGTGAATTGAGGTCTCTCCGTTACAACGATGAGATCACGGCATAAATGAAGGCCGAACAATTTAACGGCGCGATCTGGATTTTTGCTTACTTCGCACAGGTAGCGAATTGCCATCTCAGATCACCAATATGGGCGTATAGTTCGAGACCTTTGCCAATGTGTCATTCAACACCAAAGTCCCCCTTTGAACCCAGGCATGTGCCTTGAACGGTGTCATTGTTACGCCAAGGATGAGTTGAGAATGGTGTCGGCGCTTGGTCAGAAAGCGGACGAGGGCGACAGATCTTTCCAGGCATTGATCGTGGGCGGCTAACCACCGGTTGCTGGCCTCGAATGCTGAGGCTGCGGCTAGGATAGCGGGATCGGGACTTTCAACAGTATGAAATTGGAATGGTCTTGCTGCTATCGAAGAAAGGACGGCCAGCAGGGGCCGAGTCTTCAAAAGTCTTCGGCAATGCAGGCGTTCCGAGATTGCCTCGGCGACAGTCAAAAAATCAGCCCTTAATTCTCCGTTTTCAATCAGACTTGACGCCGGCCGAACCGGGTTAGTGGTGGCCTCAAAGTTGGGCACCTCGGCTTTCTCTGTCTTGGTCAGTACGTCCTTATCACAAAGGATTGCCAGCGCTTCGGCGTCCCACGGCGCGCTTGGTTCCTTTCCAATCCAACCTTTGAACGCGGCTTCTAATCTCGAAGGCAGGGAAAAATAACGATCCCGCTCGAGGTCGAGGAAGACAATGCGCCCTTCGGCGTAGCAAAAGTGCAAATTTTTCTTAAGTTCGTAGAGCATCTGATGTCACCCCGAGCGGAAGCCGCATGCAGTTGGCTGCATGCGGACAATCGAAGTCAGTCTTCGAAGATCATGCCCGGAACGATGTCCTTCGTCTGGCCGAGCGGGCCGTCGCGATTGAACGAATTCAGGCCCTTAGTTTCGACGCTGGCGGCGCCCAGGTCGATCAGGTCTTCGTGGGTTTCGGTCTTTTCCATAGTATCCTCCTGTGGAGTGGTGAAAACGCCGCGACAATTCGCGACGTCGGGATGATATCAACCAAGAGGAGAATTTTAGAGGGGATACTTTGAATATAAAGCGAATATTTTCAAAAGGATAATCGGAAAATAATCGGAATATTTTTTGAGTATTTCGTAACGCGATCGCGGTCTTTCTTAAGCCGAGCCCATTGAAGGACGCATAACCGGCGCCGTGTAGGCAAGCGCAATGACCTCGGGAAGCCTTGCAATGCGCCGCTGATGATAGTCTGCGACCAGACCTCTCAGGTCTCGGAGATCTCCCGCTTTCCAGGCCTCTTTGAGCGGTTGTAATTCGGCCGGCAGATTAAAGGTTGTGCTGGCCTTGAGCCGCCGCAGAGGCCGCAAGCGATCATTGAGTCCGGAGACAATCCGGGCGTATTCGCGGTTTCGGCTTAGATTGGCGATGGCCTTGAACAAGGTCTCTGTATCGGTGACGCCATCAGTGTCCGTGAAATTGACGGCGGGTAGAGGCGCGGGCTCGTTCCTTGACGTTACCTGCCTGTCCAGGACCAGAGTCAGTATCTCGATATCGCATTCGTAAAGTTCACGGAGCGAGTCGGTCGTGAGCCGAGGGATGTAGTAGCCATCGTGCGGCCGTGCCTCGACCAGCCCTTCTCCGACCAGGCGGTTCAAGGCGAGCAGGATCGGTGTTTTGCTGGCCGGAAAGCGTTTCAGGATTTCGGAAATATCGACGCGCTCGCCGGGCAGGTGCGATCCGGACAACAGGTCGTTTTTCAGACCCGTGTAGATATCTTCAATGAGGGAGGGACTATCTGACATCGACGGTGGACTTTGAAACACCAGACGTCTTGGTATGAGGCCCGGACATTTGGCAGGCGAAGATTTAGGCGACAATTGTTATGCTATTCGCCTAAAACGTGCAATGCCCTCGCGATCAAAGGCGCGTCATTGCGGCGATTGCGGCGCGTTCATGAGCGCAACGATCTGCGGCGCCAAATCGTGCCGGCGCTTGTAGTAGGCGAATATCAGGTCGCGGAGTCGCGGTATGTCGCGCGCGTTCCAACAGGCCTTGAGCGCCGCCAGTTCCTCTTCCCGATCGGGTATCAAGGCGGCCTCATAGAGGCGGACGAGGCGCCTTCTGCCGTTCATCACGGTGACAGCTTCCTTCAATCGTGCATCGGCGTTCGAAGCAATTTCCAGGAAAAGGCCTTCAGTCGCAGAGACAATGTCTTCATTGTCTCTGCCTAAAGAGCTTAAATCGTCGTCGGGTGTCATGACCGCCCTCTGAGAAGCGCCATCGCCAGCTTGCAAACTCCGGCCAGAATGACACCAATAAGCGTGGACTGCAATTAGCCGCCGATACCCTCCGAAAATGGCTTGAGGAGGTCGCCGTTGCTGTCTGAACTGATCCCGAGTCCACCCGTTCCCGGTGGACTCTTATTCGCTATGGTAAAATTCGGAACAGGCGCTTGGATGAGGAGGTCAGGCGGCCGGCTTTGACCGATCATTATGTCAAATTGTTAAATGTTGACAATATGCACCGTCTCGTCTTAGTAAGATCGGGCGTCAATCAAAAAAATTGTCTTTGCACCCTGAACGTTCCGTTCAGGGCGAGCCGAAAGACTACAGGGATACACCATGTCCAGCTTTCATCGGCCAGCAGGCCAACGCGCGATTCCGTTTGGCCTTACACGACGTCATATGGCGATGATGAGCATGGCTGCATCGCTCGGTGCATGTATTCCCCGTTTCGCCAAGGCGTCGGAAACGCCGGAAAATCGCCTACGCGTCGAGCGGTTCTCGCCGGAGTTCGACAAGTACGTCCTGCCGTCGGAAGGCATAGACATGCTCTCTGGGGCATTGGATTGGCCCGAGGGGCCGACATGGGATAGTGACAAGGACACCCTCTATTTTTCCGACGTGGCTCGGAACCGGATCTACACGTGGACCAGAGGCGCAGGGCTAGCTGTTTATTTGGATCCCGCCGGGTCGGGAACGCCGGCGGATCCTGACGTGCAACGCGCGACAAATGGATTGTTCTATCTGTCCGAAAAGAAGCTTTTGATTGTATGCGATCAGGACAGCCGGTCGCTGCAAACCATAGATACCACGTCTGGCGTCAGACGCACTCTCGTCAATTCTTTCAAAGGGCGGAAATTCAACAGCCCTAACGACCTGGCTGTGTCGAAGTCCGGCATCATCTACTTTACAGATCCCACGGCAGGGTTAAAGGCGGGCGACAAGTCCGAAGCCAGAGAGCTGGATTTTAGCGGCGTGTTCTGCATGCGACCTGACGGAGCGTTGTCTGTGATTGATCGCAGCATGACGTTGCCAAACGGCATTGCGCTATCACCCGATGAGCGCTCTCTTTACGTGTCGCAATCTGATCAAAAGGCACCCATTATCCGCAAGTTCGCCGTCGATGCGGATGGTCATGTTTCGCAGGGCGTCGATTGGTTTGATTTCAGCCCCTACATTTCGGCTGATAATCCGGGAATGCCAGATGGCATGGCGGTGGCCCGGGATGGAACTCTTTTCGCCGCCGGGCCCGGCGGGGTATATGCGATCTCGCCGGAAGGCAATGCGATTGGCAGAATTTACACCGGGAGGCCAACGGGCAATTGCTGCTTTGGTGAGGACGGTAAAACGCTTTTCATTACAGCGGACGACAGCTTGATGTGCGTTCGCACCCGGATGTCGGGTGACGGTCTATGAAAACAAGCGTTAACTCCTGCGTCGGCTGCAAAGAGACCTGTGCGACCCGGCTGGCAATTATTTCCGAGAAGTTTTGGATTTATTGCCAATGACGGATAAGGCAAACCCAAAATATCGTTTCGTCGTTCTGATATCTCTCTTCATCACTGTTGTGATTAACTATCTGGATCGCAGCAACCTGTCCGTTGCAGCAGTGGGTATTGCCCTAGATTTCAAGCTTCAGCCCACGGAAATGGGCTTGATATTTTCTGCCTTCGCGTGGAGCTACACCGGTTTGCAAATTCCGGGCGGATTGCTCGCGGACAGGACCCGCCCCCGCTTTCTCTACGGCGCGTTAATCCTCGCCTGGTCGGTTGTGACATTCTTTCAGGGATTTGTGTGGGGTGTAGCGGGGCTAGTTATCTGCAGGTTGCTGATCGGCATGTTTGAAGCGCCGGGTTATCCGCTCAACAACAAGATCGTAACGAGTTGGTTTGCGCGTGAGGAGCGGGCCGGTGCGATTGCTTTTTATACGTCCGGACAGTTTATTGGTCTGGCTTTTTTATCGCCGCTGTTGATCGCCATTCAATCCTTTTTTGGCTGGCGGGAGCTGTTTATCGGATCCGGTATCGTGGGCGCTGTATGGGCCGGGGTATGGATGTTGATTTATCGGGATCGAGGCCGGGCCGAGGCGCTGGAGGTGTCAAAGACATCCGAAGCGACCTTGCGAAGTGAGGTGGCGGTTCGACTGACCTGGCTGCAAACGCTGAATTTCGCGATCAGACACAAGACGCTCTGGGGTATCTACCTGGGGCAATTCTGTCTCGGCACGACAACCATCTTCTTTCTGACCTGGTTCCCAACCTATTTGCTTCACTACCGCGGTTTGAACGTTGCCGCTTCCGGCATATTGTCGGCAATTCCCTTCCTGGCGGCCTTTTTCGGTGTGCTGTTGTCCGGTCTGGGCTCTGATTTTATGGTCCGGCGCGGGATTGCGGTCGGCATCGCCCGCAAGGGCCCAATTATCGTGGGTATGCTTCTCTCGAGCGTGATTTTGTTCGCGAATTTTACGCGCAATGACGTAATGGCAATCGTGCTTTTGTCTGTCGCGTTTTTCGGCAACGGACTGGCGTCGATAAATTGGGTATTTGTCTCCCTGATCGCGCCCAAGTCTGCGGTCGGTGCGATAGGTGGTGTTTTCAACCTGATCGGTGGCACATCGGCAATCCTCACACCCATCATTATCGGGCTTTTGATCGAGGGGGGCGATTTCACACCCGCGCTCATTTATATGGGCGTGATCGCGCTGGTGGGCGTCTGTGCCTACATCTTCATGGTCGGGAAAGTCGAAGAGCTCGCCATATGACCTCATATGGAGCGCCACTGCCATATCACCGCGAGATGGCCGCCCCGCCGCACGTCGATGGCTGCCGGCGCTCGAGTCGATTTAAGGCAGTACACGGCGCGATTAAACAGCGCTTGGATCCTTTTTTCCGTAGAATCAAGGTGTGAAATGCCGATGGAAATTCTCTCCCTGACATGCGGTCCGATGAGCCTAACAAGCATACCTGCGCTCGGTGGGTGTCTCGCTGATCTCAGCTGTCACGACGAACCCATATTCCGCCGAGCTTCCGGGAATATCACTGACGTTGTCGACGCCGCCTACTTTCCAATGCTGCCCATTTGCAACCGGATCCGTAACGCGGAATTTCAATTCGAAGGCCGGTATATCCGCTTGTCCCCTAACCAGCCCGGAGTGAATGATCACGTTCATGGTCAGGGTTGGCAATCAGCCTGGGAGATCGACAAATGGGCGGAAGGCGTGGGGGTTTTGCATCTCGACTATCCTGGCGGGGAGTGGCCGTGGCAGTACCGGGCGGAGCAGATATTTGAGTTGGGACCGCGTGGCCTACGCATCGGACTGAGTATAACAAACACATCCGATAGTGAGATGCCTGCGGGTCTCGGCTTCCACCCATTCTTTCCACTTGAGGCGCAGACAAGGCTCCAATTTTGCTACGATGGCTACTGGCATAGAAGCGTCGACGGCTATCCGGACCGGTGGGTGGGTGAAGGCTTCGATAAGGATTGGCATACGGCTTGTCCCGTACCCGGGACTGTACTCACAGACCACACTTTCACCGGATTTGCGGGCGACGCGGTAATCCTGCGTGGGGCTGAGCCGAAAGTGCGTGTGCGGGCGGATTCACACTGCGGCAATCTTCATGTTTTCATTCCTCCGGGGGACACATTTTTCTGCATCGAGCCCGCTTCCAATCGCCCGGATCCATTTAATGAATGGCCGCAACGCCTACAGGTCCTGCAGCCAGGCGAGACTTTTGAGATTTCAATGGACGTAACGGTCGTTTGATCTCAATGGCGGCTTATCCGATCGGACGTGTCTGGGCGTGTAGATCTCTGACGGCGTTAGGCGGTTTTCGACGCTGCGGGGGCCTTCCTGACGCTTTGTCCTAAGCTTTGACGGCGGGTTCATTCGGCGCCGTGTCGACCTGCCTAGTTACTATGATCGCTGACATTCGCAACAAGGGGTTGGGACTTATACCAGCGAAAATTAGTGTTGCGCAGCCTGCGTTTGCATTGTAGACAATCTACAGAAGACAATTAACAATGGCGGTCAGTTCTCAAAGGGTGTGCCCTTAGCGGTTTGACGTTAAGCGAGATTGTCTACAATCTTTCGATACCGCTGGAAATAAGCATGCAAGACGTTGTAATAAAAAAGCACCGGGTCGAAGGTACGGCCGGGGAAATCAGGGCTGTGAAGGTTGAATACTACAGGGTGCCGCTGGCCGAGACGCTCTCGGATGCGGGACACGGTGATCACACGCACTTCGAGCTGATAATTTGTCGCCTGACCAGTTCTGACGGCATCGAAGGCGTCGGATACACCTACACCGGCGGTGTTGGTGGCCGAGGCATATATTCGCTTTTGCTGGACGATATTCGCCCCATGCTTATCGGGCAGGATGGCTCAGATATCAGTGCGGTTTGGGACGAATTGACCAGGCGGCTGCACTATGTGGGTCGAGGCGGTCTCGTCAGCTTTGCTATTTCTGCAGTTGATATCGCGCTTTGGGACATTCATTGCAAACGTGCCAATCTGCCTTTGTGGAAGGCCCTGGGGGGCAAGGAGAATCGAACCCAATGCTACGCGGGTTTTATTGATATTGGCTTTAGTGAAGACAAGCTGGTGCGTAACGCTGAAGCCCACATTGCCAAAGGGTTCAAGGGCGTCAAAATTAAAGTCGGTAAGGAGGACTATCGCGAAGATGTCCGCCGCGTCGCGGCAGTGCGAGAAGCGATTGGCGCCGACAGTCAGTTCATGGTTGACGCCAACTATTCGTACTCGGTCGCCGGCGCCATAAGTTTTGGCAGGGCTGTCGCCCCCTATAATATCCATTGGTTTGAAGAGCCTACCAATCCTGATGATCTGGCGGGTTATGCGACGATTTCGAGGGCGATCAGCGTGCCTTTGGCCATGGGTGAGAACCTGCATACCCAATATGAATTTGAGCAAGCCGTGCGTCTGGCAAAGCTCAAATTCCTGCAGCCCGATGCATCGAATATAGGTGGCATCACGGGGTGGCTGAAGGTGGCCCGCCTGGCTGAGCGCCTCAACCTGCCTGTGTGCAGCCATGGCATGCACGAGCTTCATGTGTCGTTGATGGCGGCGCAACCGCACGCCGGTTCGATGGAAGTGCATTCCTTCCCAATTGACCAATACACCACCACGCCTTTTCAGCTGGCTGATGGCCTGGCCGTGGCGCCTAACGTCGCGGGCACGGGCGTATGCTTCAGCGCCGAAAAGCTCAAATCAAGTCTTGTCTTTAGTTCGTAAACGGATACCTAAAAATGAAAGCAGCTCAATATGTTGGCGACCACGGTTTTAAGGTCGCCGAAGCTACCGCCGTGGCTCCAAAGGAGGGCGAAGTGCGCCTTTCGGTGGGCTTTGTTGGCATCTGCGGCACGGATATGCATATTTATCATGGCAGCATGGACAAGAGGGTTGCCCCCCCAAGCGTGATCGGTCACGAGATGTCTGGAACGGTCGCCGAGATAGGTGCCAATGTAGAGGGGCTTTCGGTTGGTGACCGGGTCGTCGTGCGTCCGCTGGACTACTGCGGGCATTGCCCCGCCTGCGAGGCCGGCCATAGCCATGTTTGCCATAATCTTAAATTCATGGGGGTCGACTCTCCAGGGGCTTTCCAAAATTCGTGGACGGTCAAGGCCCGCACGATCCACAAGTTGCCGGACAATCTGAGTCTGAAGGAAGGCGCCTTGATTGAGCCTCTGTCGGTCGCCTGCCATGACGTGGCCCGTGCGCGTCTGGTGGCGGGTGAGAAGGCGGTGATCCTGGGCGGCGGACCCATCGGTCAGCTCATTGGTGCCGTCGCCAGGGGCGTGGGTGCTGAGGTGATGATATCCGAGCCGAATGCCAGTCGTCGGGCGTTTGCGGAGGCTAACGGCATTCTGACCTGCGATCCGACCACTGAAAATCTGGTCGAAAAAGTCATGGCCTGGACGAATAACAAGGGCGCCGATGTTGTCTTCGAAGTTGCCGGCGTTGCGGCCTCGGTTGAGGCTATGACGGAGGTGGCCTCCGTCAGGGGGCGTATTTGCGTCGTCGCCATTCACAACAAACCTTACCCCGTCAATATGTTCAAATTCTTCTGGCGCGAGCTGGAGATGGTCGGGGCACGCGTGTATGAAGCCGCTGATTTTGACTTCGCCATAGAGTTGGCCGCGACTGGTAAGGTCAATCTGAACAACTTTATTACCAGCGTCTTCAAGCTCGATGAGATCCAGGACGCCTTCAATACGCTTGCCGACATGCCGGAAGGCATGAAGGCCGTGGTCAGCTGTGAGTAATCCTATGCAAGCCGATTTGATCAAACAATTTGACCTGACTGGTAAAATCGCGCTGGTCACTGGCTGTAGCCGTGGCATCGGCGAGGCAATGGCCGTGGCGTTGGCTGAGGCCGGTGCCGACATTATCGGCGTCTCGGCGACGCTCGAGGTAGCGAATTCGTCTGTTGGCACTGCTGTAAAGGCCCTGGGCCGCCAGTTCCACGCCTATCAATGCGATTTTTCTGATCGCGATGCGCTTTACGCCTTTATCGAGTCGGTTAAGTCTAAGCACCAGGTCGTGGATATTCTGATCTGCAATGCAGGCACTATTCTTCGCGCGCCCGCCGCGGAGCATAGCGATGAGTACTGGGATCGGGTGATGAACGTAAATCTGAACTCTCAATTCATCCTAAGCCGAGAATTTGGTAAGGAAATGGTGTCGCGCGGCTCCGGTAAGATTGTCTTCACGGCTTCCCTTCTGACCTTTCAGGGGGGGGTAACCGTGCCTGGGTATGCGGCCAGCAAGGGCGGCATTGGTCAATTGGCCAAGGCTCTGGCCAATGAGTGGGCGGGCAAAGGCGTGAATGTGAACGCTATTGCGCCGGGCTATATTTCGACAGACAATACCGAAGCTTTGCGCAACGACCCGGAGCGGGCAGCCTCAATTCTGGCCCGTATTCCACAAGGCCGTTGGGGAACGCCGGAAGACTTTAAGGGCCCTGTTGTGTTCCTGTCGTCTGCGGCATCTGATTATATGAATGGCGCCGTCCTCCTGGTTGACGGTGGATGGATGGGACGATGAGTCAATTTCTTACGGACCACCGATTCCAGTTTATAGACGGTCGTTATGTCCGGTCTGTCGAAGAGGCGACCCTTGACGTCGTGAGCCCCGTCTCAGGCGCTGTGATCGGACAAATCCCGCTCGGATGTGAAGCGGACGCGGTAGCTGCGCTTGAGGCTGCGGAAGCCGCACATAAGCCCTGGGCGCGTCTTTCCGCCCGTCGGCGTGCGGACATTTTGCGCCGCTTTGCAGCGCTTATCCGTGCGGAAAAGGAAGAGCTGGCCCGGTTGCTTGTACACGAACAGGGGAAGACTTTGGGGCTGGCTTATGTCGAGGTCGACGCGACGGCAAGCTTTATAGACTACGCCTGCGACAATGCCCTGACTGTGTCGGGAGACATTTTGCCATCTGACCTGGCAGACGAGAAAATTTACATTCATAAGGTGCCGCGTGGTGTGGTCTTGGCCATCACTGCTTGGAATTTTCCTTTGGCCCTGGCTGCCCGCAAAATAGGTCCCGCGCTGATAACCGGCAATACTCTGGTGCTGAAACCGACCGAAGAAACACCGCTGGCCACGCTTGAGCTTGGCCGCATTGCCAATGCGGCGGGAATGCCGGCAGGCGTGCTGAATATTGTCAACGGGACGGGGCTCAGCGTGGGTAAGACATTATGCGCGCATCCGATTACGCGCATGATTACGATGACAGGCAGCACACGTGCCGGGCTGGCAATTAATGCCATTGCGGCCGCCAAGCTGATCCCGGCCATGCTGGAATTGGGTGGCAAGGCGCCCTTTATCGTTATGGATGACGCCGATATTGATAAGGCGGTCGAGGCTTTGATGGATACGCGCTTCGCGAACAGCGGCCAGGTGTGTACATGCGCGGAGCGGGTGTACCTGCACAAGGATATCTATGACGTCTTCGTTGAAAAGCTCGTCGAAAAATCAAAAGCGCTTCGGATCGGCGATCCAACTGCGGATGGCATTAATTTGGGGCCGCTTGTCAATCAGCGCGAAGTCGCGCGTATCGACAATTTGGTAAGGCAGGCCGTTGACCAGGGCGCCAGGGTTCTGTGTGGTGGTAAACCGGGCAAGGTTGCAGGTTTCGAGGGCGGCGCCTGGTACGAGCCGACCATCCTGGGCGATGTCTCCCAGAGCAATATCGTGGTACACGAGGAAAGTTTTGGGCCGGTCCTGCCGTTAATCAAGATCGAAAGCCTTGATCAGGCAATTGCCTTCGCCAATGACAGCGAATATGGCTTGTCGGCCTACGTCTTTACCCAGAGCGCCAGAAATTTGCGCCAGGCGGTAAACGAGCTCGAGGCGGGAGAGGTCTACCTCAACCGGGGCATAGGGGAACAGCATCAAGGGTTCCACAATGGCTGGAAGCTTAGTGGCCTGGGTGGCGAGGACGGACGTTATGGACTCGAGCAGTATCTTGAGAAAAAAACGGTCTACGACAACGAGGCCTAGCTATCTTTAGCGGATATTGTTCAGCAAGGCAGCGACGGCCTTGTCGCCATCATGGTCAGCGAGCGCATTCAGGATGTCCAGGTGCTCATCCAAGGCGACTTTTGCGCTGGTGATGCGCTTGTAGTTCATACGCATGCGCAGCACCATCGGCTGCCAGATATTGACGAGTTCATCACCGCCCGCTTTGTGAATCAGGTAGCGATGAAACTCGATGTCGGCCTTTGTAACCTCTGTATACGCCTTTCTGCGAAAGGCATCTTTTAGCGTCTCGATGATTGCCTTGAGGGCGGAAATGTCCTTTTCCGTAATTTTTCCTTGAAGTTCATTTACGGCGAAGATTTCGATCTGGCGCCGCACATTGACCATCAGGTCCTGAATCTTGGGGTCGAGCACAGCATTGACGTAGACGCCTTTGTTCACTTTGGCGACAAGAAGACCTTCCTTGGTCAGTTCAAGTAAAACATCACGAATTGGTCCTCTGGAAGTTCCGAACCGGGCGGCCAGACTTTCCTCCGTCAATTTCGATTTTGGGGCAAGCGTACCAGAGAGAATATCAGATCTCAGCTGATCGGCAATTTGCTCACGGATCGGAACGACTTTGTTGGTTTCATTGTTCATGTTCGGTTTCAATTGATTCTCGTTTTAAAGATGAGTTTAGTTTGATCCGACTATTACCTCAAGACCTATGATCCAGCTCGCAAGGGCAATGCCTTCGACGACGATCCGGGTGCAGTCGTATCATCGATTTCGTGCCCACTGTAACGGAGCGACGTCTCCCTGTTTGCCCATTGGCAGATTGTTATTTGCCTGAGTTATGCCGCAAATTCGCATATTGTCAAATGTTTACAATTGTGCTTTACGTCAGCCTAAGTGACGTGAAGTGGCAGGCTTTACGTGAAAAACAAATTGAGGAAACCGGACCGTAAAGCTCGCATCGCGCACATATATGTTTGTAAAAATGTATCACGGGAGTTTCCGTGGCGTCACTGAAAATGCGGCATTCAGAGGTCCCTGAAAGGCAAGTTGTGATTCGTCAAAGTTCGTATTCCATTCTGGTCGCCGTGATCGTCTCCTTTGGAGGCTTTATATTTGGCCTGGATGCGGCGCTGATTTCCGGGACGTTGAGGTCGCTGATTCAGCAATTTTCATTATCCGACCTTGAGGTTGGCGCCGTCGTCAGTGCGCCAGGATTTGGGGTCATCTTCGCGCTTTTGGCGACCGGATATGTCTGTGATCAATTCGGGCGCAAAAACGCATTACTGATCATTGCGATCCTGTATCTCGGGTCTTGCATCGCCGCCACATTCGCGCCGAGCTTCCAGGCGCTTGTCGCGGCGCGCTTCATCGGCGGCCTGGCCTTTAGTTCGTTGTCGGTTGCGGCCATGTATATTGGTGAGGTCGCGCCGCCCCATGCGCGCGGAAAGCTCGTGGCGGTCAATCAGCTTAATATAGTCGTCGGTTTGCTGGCGGCCTATTTTTTGAACTACCTTCTTGTCAAGCTGGCGGCGCTCGATGTGCCTATTGTGCAGGCACTTGGGATCAGGGTTCACTTGTGGCGCTGGATGCTCGGCATGCAAATCGTGCCGTCTCTGATTTGGTTTCTGCTATTATTCCTGGTGCCGGAGAGCCCGCGCTGGTTGTTGCTGCGTGGTAAGACCGACCAGGCTAAAACGGTTATTCGCCAAACTCTGTCAGAAGCTGACCAGACCGATTTTTGGCGCGAATTTCATGAAACATCGAGCGTTGACGACCGGTCAGTGTCGCTCGGGGAACAGCTACGGGCTTTCTTCGACAAGCGCCTGAGGCTGGCACTTTTTGTCGGGTTTACCGTGGCCATCCTCCAGCCAATTACGGGCATTAATGCCATCTTGTTCTACGCACCCAATGTGTTTGAGCAGGTGGGTATTGGGTCGGACCAGGCGTTTTTGCAGTCCGCCGTAATGGGTTTGATCAGTGTTGTATTCACTGCGCTCGCCCTGGTCCTTATTGACCGAGTTGGCCGTCGCACCTTGCTGCTGGTCGGGCTGACATGCGCGGTGATAAGTCTCGGCATGTGCACCTGGAGCTTCAGTGAGGCCAAGTATGTTCTGACCGACAGGTCAGTGGCCGCGCTGTCCCAAAAATTCGACGCGACACATCTCGAAAATATGGTCGGACAGACGTTTACATCGGATGTGGATTTTAAAAGGGCCGTTTCCGACAAGCTGGGCAATCAGGTCGCGCGAGAGCATGAAAGTGACATTTTACAGGTCGCAACGCACTTGAATGCAGTCGTCGTTCTGATCGGCATTATGGGCTTTGTCGCGGCCTTTAACTTTTCGATCGGGCCCGTCCTGTGGGTCTTGCTGTCGGAAATATTTCCGTCTCAGGTACGCGGCGTTGCTATTCCGCTTACAGCCTTGTCGACCAGCGTGACGAGCTATCTTGTCCAGCAGTTCTTTCCCTGGCAGCTGACCAACTGGGGGGCGTCAAGTATATTTTTGTTCTACGCCGTCTGCAGTGCCATAGGTCTCGGTATTCTGATGTACACCCTGCCTGAGACTAAAAATAAGACTATCGAAGAGATTACACTCGCATTTCAGCGTAAAGGATACCGGACGAAGTGATTAGTGGTTCAGGATTAAATGGCAAGGTTATTATTGTAACGGGCGGCGGTGCGGGCATCGGCTGGGGCATATCGCAGGTATGTGCCGCCGCCGGCGCGCAGGTCATAATCGGCCAGCGCAGTTTATCGGGGGAGGAGAAGGCCCAAACGCTCAGGGAGCGTGGCCAGCTGGCCGTTTTCTATCCCCTTGATGTAAGTTCACCGGACAGCATCTCCTCATTCATGGACCGGGTTGAAGTGGACTTTGGCCGGTTGGACGGTCTGGTCAACAATGCCGGGGTTACGATTGAGGGCGACTTTCTATCTTTTAGTGCGGAGGATTTGAACACGTTGTGGAACACAAATGTGCGCTCGATCTTCCTGATGAGCCAGAGGGCCGCGCAAATTATGGCGAAGACGGGCGCTGGTTCAATCGTCAATGTGTCCTCTAATCATTCCGTCGCCAGTGTCGCCGGATACGAAATGTACGCCGGAACCAAGGGGGCAATCTCCGCGATGACGCGTGCGATGTGCTGGAGTGTGGGGCGATTAGGCATCCGCGTGAATACGCTCAGCCCTGGCCTGACGAAAACCGAATCTGTCGCCGAGGTCGCCAAAAATTCACCACGGCTGGAGCAGGTCTTCAACGACATGCATGCGACCGGTAGTTATGCCAGTGTTGAGCAGATCGGCAATCTGGCCGCGTTCCTTTTGTCAGATGCGGCGGCGGCGGTAACGGGTGCCGACCTGTTGGCCGATCATGGCTTGTCCGCCCAGCTGGCGCGCACTGACGACCTGAAATAGAGAAGACAACCTTATGCGTATCACAAATATTACCGCGTACCCGATTTGGGCCGGCTTCCGAAATATCTGCATCGTGAAGGTTGAGACCGATGAAGGGGTATATGGATGGGGAGAATCGGGTCTATCAAGCCGCGAGCTGGCGGTCGCCGGTGCCATTGACCATTTCAAACAATTCCTGATTGGCAGGGACCCGTCACATATCGGGGCCATGTGGCAGGAAATGTACCGCGGACAATATTTTGAGGGTGGGCGGACGTTGACGGCCGCTATCTCCGCGATCGACCTCGCTCTTTGGGACATCGCTGGCAAGACATTGGGTGTGCCGGTTCACCGGCTGCTTGGTGGAAAACAGCGAAATATCATCCCCTGCTTTGCAACGAGTGCAAAAGCGCATGGCGAAGACCTGATTACCGATGCCAAGAAGTTGGCGGGTCAGGGCTGGCGGGTCATCCGCGCGACAGTGGGAGAGGAAGCCCTTGGAGCGGAGGCGGCGACCTATGACGTCCGAAAAGCGATTGGTGAGGCGGCTGACGCGTTGACCATTTTGCGGATGGAGTTGGGCACCGGTTACGTCTTGGGTATCGATTTCCACCATCGGCTATCCGTCTCGGAGGCGGCATCTTTTTGTCAGAAAATGCCTCGGGGTACGCTCGACTTTATTGAAGAACCGATCCGTCAGCAAACACCGTCGGCATACGCGGCCTTGCGAAAAATGACGGATATTCCCTTCGCGATCGGGGAGGAATGTGCAAGCAAATGGGATTTTCTGCCATATATCGAGCAGGATCTGACTGGTTTTGCGCGGATCGATGTTTGCAATGTGGGCGGCCTCAGTGAGGCAATGAAAATCGCCGCAATGGCCGAAGCACATTATATAGACGTAATGCCCCATGATCCATTGGGTCCTATTTGCACGGCCGCGACAATTCAGATGTGCGCGGCAATTCCAAACCTTGCCTGGTGCGAAGTGGCCCCCTACACAACAGATACCTCGGCCTACGACGCGTTGTTCATTGACCGGCCAACCGTCAGGGACTGCGCCTATCCGGTCTCAGAAAAACCAGGGCTTGGGATTGACGTCAATGAAGCAGCGCTCGCCGAAAGCAAATTTAGCTACTGGGAAGCGCCGCGCCGGTACAAGCCTGACGGGTCCTATACAAACTGGTAGTCTGCTGACCCGAGATGAAAGGCTGACCTTCGTTTCCGCGGGCGAGGCCTGAGTTTCCCATAAATGAGACGCGGACAAGGCGTAAGTGGCGGCGGTCGACCCTCTGCAAACAAAAAGAAGCTCTGGACGCCGAAACGCCAGAGCTTTTTTTGCGACAGAGTCCTGTAGGGAGGAGAGACAGGGAGCAAAAAATTGTCACGTATGCCTGACCCTGCAGCGAGTGCAAATTGGGAAAGTCGCCTGATCTTACCACAGTTGAGCTGCAATAAGTAACGTCGCCGGCACAGGCACACGGGACACAGTGGTAGAATTGTAGACAATTAACAATTGGATTGTCAATCTCGTTTTTTAAAATCTAGGCGGTCCTGCTTATATTAGGCACATTCACATGGCTTGCGACGGCGGCGAGAGGCAGGGTTGTGACATTTTCGTCTCTCCCCGCGTATTACGTGCCTGACACTAACCCGACATCAAGGTGTCGCAGATTTAATTGTTGACAATCAACAATGCGGCGCTAATTTGTCGATTGTCAACAATGTGGGCGGTGCGTTGCGCCACCTATAGTTGCAGCAGGCAAGGTAAAAGGCGGAATCGCACCTCGATAAGCGACTTCGCCAAAATAAGCTGCCAACCTGCAAACATACAGGGAAAAAGGAAAGTTTATGCGCGGATTCAACAAGAAACTTTTGTGCTCGACGGCGCTTATTGCGCTGGTGGCAACGGGAGCTGGCTCGGTTGCGCGGGCACAAGACGCCGACACGGCGGCAAAGCCTGAGTCGTCCGATGACTCGGTCGTGGTTATCGTCACGGGTATTCGGGGAAGCATCAGTAAATCGGTCAACGACAAACGCAAATCGGGTAAGATTGTCGATACGATCAATGCCGAAGATATCGGCAAGTCAACCGATCAAAATATTGCAGAGGCGCTGAACCGGGTCAGCGGCGTCAGCATGTCGACCCGGGACGGTGAGGGCACAACCATTTCTGTCCGCGGCGCGAACGCTGATCAAACCGTCGTCACACTGAATGGCTCGTCTCTGGGATCGACGGGTTTCTCACAGGGTGTTGATTTGTCTGCCTATTCGGCGGATATCCTGTCCAAGGTCGAGGTTGTGAAAACGCCGTCGGCAGACGACGAGGAAGGCTCGCTGGCGGCAGTCGTTAACCTCGAGACACGCAAGCCGCTTGAATTGAAAAAGAATATCCGCACCCTGACTGTTCAGCAGCGGTATAGCGATCTCTCCGGGAAAAACGACCACAAGTTTTCCGGCACGTTCTCGCAGAAGTTTTTTGATGATCGCCTAGGGGTAATTGCTACGATCTATGACGAAAGCAATACCGTACGTAAGGACGATATTTTTAACGAGAACTACAATACGTTCGGCTCGAATGCCTACACGGATCAGAACGGCCAGTCATTCGCGGCGCAGCCGGCGATCGACGCCGATGCGGCGGCGGCGCTTGCGCATAATCGCGCGCCGGCGTTCGCGGGTGTGACGGGCGTTGCCGCGTCAGGTCCGTACTCGAATATTGTTACCGGCCTTGCGCCTCAGACGTCTGGATATTCGCTTAACCATAACAGCAACACGCGCCGTGGCGTGGATCTGACGGTGCAATGGCGGGTGTCAGATGACACCGACATCACGCTCTACGGAAGCTTCAATCAACAAAAGTTCCGCAATAGTATGTCGGCGGTTTATGTGGCCAATTCCAACTTTGGCAATGAAATCGATGGTGTGAATCAGCCGAACCTGGGACTGGGCGCCCCTTTCCTTGATCGCTCCAATGCGTACGATTCGAATACGATCGATTACGGCGGCACGGTTGCAAATCTCGGGGATCCGGTCGTAAACCCGACATCGAATGACGGTTTGATGTGGACGGATCCTGTGCAGAACTGGCGGACGCTCGATACCGGTACCCGCACCTGGACTAAGTACCTCGATCGCTTTTCTGTCGGGGGTACGCGTTCGAGTGTAAATAATTACTCAACGCAAAACGAACTGTTCAATGCAGAGATTAGGCACCGCTTCTCAGACACCTTCTACGGTGTATTTGGGGGCTCATATTCGAAATCCGAACAGAATCCTGAGCAGAATATCTATCTGCAAACGAGTGGTAGCCGTACCGTCGGCCCGTGGAATCTGCACCACGTCCCCGCTGACCTTCTCGAGCCGGCGGGCTATGACTGTACAACGGGTGCGTGTCATCTGGTGGGCGGCACATCCACGCCATTCCTCGGGAATATAGTCGATCTTCGGGCAGATCAGAACGACCTGTGGGATAATATCGGCCGGACCGGTTTTAATCCAGACGATTTGCCGTCGCAAACGCTCAACTATATCCAGTCAAGCGTGACAAAAGTTTCAGACACGCAGCAGGTGGCATTCGCCGATTTTGGCTGGGATACACACTTCGCTGGCATCACGAAGGTCAAGTTTGGCGCCAAGTACACATCCCGTGACAAGTATGTTGACGATCAGTCGGGAACGCCCCGTCCGGGCCAGGATCTCATTCAGGCGATCAGTCCGTTTACGGGGGAGACGATCTTCATTGATCCCAGCGCGATCAATCTGATCTCTGCCGCACTTTTCGCCTCCGGGCCGACCAATGCAGACGGCTTCTTAAAGGGCGTGGGTGTCCCGACCGATCACATTACGGATGGTTGGCAGACGTTTGATCCCGTGGCCGCACTCTCGGCAATTTCCACTGGTGATCGCGACTTTACACTGGATAATACACGCACGCGCGGAGCGAAATTCAAAAATATCGCCGCCTATGTCATGACGAACTTTTCCTATCTTGACGACAGGCTAAGGGGCGACATTGGTGTGCGCTATGTTCACACCAAGGTCGATACGACGGGCTATGCCGGCGCCAATTTTGCATTTGACGCTCAGGGGCAGGGTCGTCTGCTTGATCCAATCTACCTGCAAACGCTCCGCAATTCCGACCAGAGCAACCGGTGTCCTGTTCTATCAGAAACACCGAGTCCGATTGGACTTGGACCTGCGTCACAATTCTGGACCGGCGCCGGCGCCGATCCGACCGATTATTACCTGGGCAACAATTATAACCTGACGGCATTTTCCGAGCGTAACCGGCAGGCGCGTATTGACGGCCAAGGGACGGCAGCCGCCGTCCCCGGAGGGGTCTGTTATGATCCTCTCCTAGAGCAGGGGGCGCTTCCTAATACCTTCCTTGAGCGCAATCTCATCCGCTATTCCGACCTTTCGACCGAACAGTTTGGAACCATAGGCGGCACTGCGCTCACTGATCATAGCCGAGCTTCAGTCGCCGCGGCGGACTCCTACGAATACGATGTGTTCCTGCCAAGCCTGAATATCAGCTATGCGGCAACCGACAAATTGATCACGCGATTCTCGGCATACAAGACGATGTCTCGTCCGCCGATCGATGATCTTCGGGCCGGCTTCCGGATGACTGAAGGCAGCGTCTTCGAAGGCAATCCCATCTTCCGTACCGGTTCAACGATAAATCTGTATTCGGCCCAGGTGAAGCCGCTCGTTGCGGGCAACCTGGATCTTGCGGCTGAGTGGTACTTCCGCCGGGATTCTATGTTGTCGGTAAATCTGTTCTACAAGGACATCAAGGACCTGATCGAGACGAGCGATTCTCGCTGGTTTATCGGGGATCTGCGTCGAATCGCCTCTGACCCAAGCGGCGCGACCGTCGATGGTCTCACCTTTACGAATTCCGCGGGTGTGACGACAGATCTGCTGCAAACCTCATCTCTTGACGTAAATGCTCAGCCCGATATCGCCAATTGTATGCCACGCCGCATCCAGGGTGAGTCAACGATAGCTGCAGCGGGTGCTTGGATGTATAGTGGCGACGCCCGGCTGCTGTGTGATGAGTACAATGTGACACGGCGCATCAATACCGGATCGGCAACGGTCCAGGGCATTGAACTCCAGTATGTCCAGAATTACACCTTCCTGCCAGGTTTCCTTTCTGGCCTTGGTGTCGCCGCGAACTATACATATCAGCAGGCGTCCATCAAAGGGTCCGACCTTCCTATCACCGGGACACCGCGTGATTCCTATAACCTGACCGCGTTCTGGGAGAAAAATGGCAACCAGATCCGCCTGGCCTATTCGGGTAATAGCGATTCGCTTCTGCAGGGCTCTTTTGCGGGTGGCGCGCTTTGGCAGGCTGGTCGTGAAACGCTGGATTTGTCGGCTGCTTATCAGGTCAATAAAAACATCACCTTCACCTTCGATGCCCAGAACCTGACTGATGCTCCGGTGCGGACTTACTTCACGAGCCGCATTATCCGTTTGCCGGATTCAACTGGTGCCATGGTGAACTTTGATGAGGGGTCTGCCTATGACGGCGCGCCCAAAACCCGGACCATTGATAAGTATAACACCGGTCGGATTTTCCGCGCCGGCTTGCGGATGAACTTCTAAAGAAAACGGACGTTTGAGGACTGACGCCGCGACGCCTATGAGGGTCGCGGCGTTTTTTTTTATTAATTTGCCTGGCACTTTGAGTTTGGTTGCCGGTAATGTCGGCGTCGAGAGACCGGGAGTTTTGTTAGTGAAAAAGCCTGACTTTTTGATCCTGGGTGGCGGGACCGCTGGCTGGATGACGGCTCTGCTTCTCCAGCAAGCTTTCAAGGACGCCTCTATTACGCTCGTGGAATCTTCAGCCGTCGGGACGATAGGCGTGGGCGAGGGGACAACCCCGGCATTCAAATCCTTTATGGATGTCGTAGGTATTCCAGAGCACGAATGGATGCCAGTCTGTGGCGCGACCTATAAATCGGGAATTCGTTTCACGGATTGGTCGCGGGCCCCCGGCTTCGAAAGCTATTTTCATCCCTTCCTCACGCAATTCGATCGGGATCATATCAAAGCGCTGGAGTACAATGCTTTGCTTCGCCGGGCGGGGCGGGATGCTTACGCGCATCCGGATGTCTTTTGCTATTCAAACTACCTGGCCCAGGGAAAGCTTTGCCCGGTTCCGCCGTATGCTTTCCCGTTCGAGGTTCAATACGGGTATCATTTTGATGCGGCCTTACTGGTCAAACACTTGAGGCAGGTCGCGGTTTTGAGAGGTGTACAGTGCCTGGATCGCCGGGTGTGTAAGGTCGAGTTGGACGATGCCGGCGATGTAAGTCATCTCGTAACAGAGAGCGGCGACAAGTTGCCTGCGTCGTTCTTTGTCGATTGCAGCGGATTCGGCTCGGTGATCACTGAGAAGGCGCTAGGCATCCAATTTGTTTCCTATGCAGACACCCTTTTCAACGACCGCGCTGTAACGCTGGCGACAGAGGGTGAAGCCATCCCGTCGACGCAAACCACAGCCACCGCCTTGCAAAATGGATGGATTTGGCACATCCCCCAGCAGGGCCGAACCGGAAACGGGTATGTTTATAGTTCGCGGTATTGCACCCCTGAAGCGGCCGAAGGCGAGTTTTTGCGTCATTTAGGTGTGGAGGGCAAAGATGCTGAGGTCAGACATATAGCGTTTAAAACTGGGCGCGTAGAAACAGTTTGGAATCGGAATGCACTGGCCGTAGGGCTCTCGCAGGGCTTCCTCGAGCCCCTTGAAGCGACAGCGCTGGCGCTTGTGCAACTGACGATTTCGCGGTTCGTTAAATATTATCGTGCAGGCGGATGTAGCGGGACATATGCTTACCTGCTGAATAAGGAGGTTGCGGAGGCCTTTGATGGCGTAAAAGCCTACATCCACACCCATTTCATTACCTCGGATCGTGATGACACGCCGTATTGGAGGGATTGCAGGACCAACTCTGGCGCAATTTCACCGGAGCTCAGACGCGTGATGGAGGCCTGGTTTGGCCGGTCTGATCTTGCTGCCGTACTGAATGAAACAGGCTTGAGCCGACATTATAAATTGAACTCATGGCTGTATATTTTAACGGGCATGGGTATTTTTCCCGCACCTGGCGCGCTTACAGGTGTCAGTGACACCGACCGTACCCGGGTTCCAATCGCTGATATCCGTGATTTCTTCGAGCGCTGTACTTTAAATCACATGTCTCAAACGGATGCCCTCGAGCAACTCAGACAAGGGCGAGCCGTTCATTCTCCCAAAACGAAGCGAGAGAGCCAGGCAGATGCGCTGGAAAGGTTATTAGGGATGGACTTTGCAGTTTCGGCATAGACACGGAATTAGGCCGAAAAGGTAAGGCCCTTTAGCTCGGCGAGCATCTGTTGATGTGTGCGCGAAATACTCCGGGTTTCGTTGTCAACTGCGCGGGCGACATTGTCGAGAAACTGTAATAGTTCTGGCGCGCGCGAAGGCGGCACAGCAAACCGCTCGTAATCCAGTTGGAAGCGCTGTCCAATCAATACCTGAAACCAGCTGTCGTTGCCGAAAAGGGCATGATCGGGCAGGGTAATCCAACCCGTTTCTTTCAGTTCATTCAGGTACAAAACAAGGGTGTCGGGCCGAGGGACGTTTTGCATATTACGCCAGAAAGGATCGTTGTCCCTTTGATTCACGACATAGTGCGCCATGAGGAAGTTACGAATCTCCTCCGTTTCGTCGCGCCAGGCTGCATTGAATGCTCCCTGTGCAGCTTCATCAACTTGGCCGCGGTACAGGATATCTTCCAAGAGCATGGCGTATTTGCAGATGAGATGAATGCTGGTCGATTCGAGCGGCTCTAAGAAACCAGCGGAAAGTCCGATAGCGACGCAATTCTGGTTCCAAGGGGCATTGAGTCGCCCTGTTTCGAAGCCGATTTTACGGGGTTCGGTGATCGGTTCGCCTTCCACCTCGCGCAGAAGTAAGTCGACGGCCGTCTGGTCGCTCATGAAATCTGAAGCGTAGACGACACCGTTGCCTGTTCGGCTCTGAAGTTGGATTTCCCAGCGCCAGCCTGCGGGATGGGCGACGGAACGAGTGAAAAGACGAGGTGCGGAGTGACGGGCTGTTTGCACTGTAACGGCACTGTCACAGGGCAGGAACCTGCGCCAGTTCTCAAAATCTCCACCCAGGGCCTGGCGCGCCAGCAGGCCATTAAAGCCCGAACAGTCCACATACAGGTCGGCGGTAACATGCTCCCCGTCGCGCGTGGTCAGCCCGGCAATCCCGCGTTCATCGGTTTCGACAGTGGCAATATGACGAGACAGATGAACAGCGCCGTTTTCGAGAGCGTTTTGCTTCAGAAGGCGCGCCAGAAGTGACGCATCGAAGTGCAGTGCATAACTGAGTTCAGCGAGCGGATGGAACATGCCGGCCGGGCTGGCTTCTGGCTTCAGGGCGACGCGTGCGAACCGGTCCAATTCCGCAGCTCTGACGGTTGCTGAAAACGTGCCAAGATCGCGATTGGTAAAATACCTAGCGCCGCCCAGCCAGGCGGAGAAGAATTCCGTTTTTTTGAATGGTGTGCCGACATTGCCGAACCCGTGCATGTATTTTTCGCCTGGCCGGGACCAGTTTTCAAACTGGATTCCGTATTTAAAAGTGGCTTCGGCGTGTGTGACAAGGTCCTTATCGCTTAACCCTGTATGCGCCAGCATGTCATAGAGTGTCGGAATGCTTGCCTCACCGACTCCAATCGTCGGTATTTCCGTGGTGTCCACCACAGTTACTGAGACACCATGCTGTCGGGCCTTCTTGGCGAGCACGGCAGCGCATACCCATCCTGCGGTGCCGCCGCCCAGAATAGCAATTGACCTCGGGCCTTCGCGCTCCGCCACCTGGCTTGCCTCCACTATGTTTAAACGCCGACAGTTCAGTTTCGAAAGGGCCGCATAAAGGTTTTTGGCGCCGCTGGCCTAAAAACGCATGCGCATTCATACGAATACCTATAATGTGAATTGTTGACAATTAATTTTTGTCAAATCGGTTGGCAGAGATCAGGTTCGCTAACGGGCGTTGACCTTCGGTGCCAACGCAGGTGGTCACAGCGCTTCAAGGCATCAAAATGGTCGGATCTTTCCATCCCTCAAGACAATATTTTACCGCGGTATGGTTGGTGTCCGCAATAGGTCTGACGCCACTGTGCCAGGTAATGGCGGCGCCGAAAAATATCTCGCAAACGGCTGAACGCAATGTTTCGGGCGACGTGGCTGCTAAACTGGTCAGCCAGATGACACTTGCTGAAAAAGTTTCGCAACTGGATGACGAGGCTCCCGCCATCCCGCGTTTGGGAATTCCTGCTTATTTCTGGTGGAGCGAAGGCCTTCATGGTGTGGCGCGATCCGGCTACGCGACTGTTTTTCCGCAAGCCATGGGCATGGCAGCTACATGGGATGAACCCCTTATCCATCGCGCCGGTGACATTGTCGGAACGGAATTCCGCAGCAAATACAACGGGCGCGTCCAGCCAGATGGGTCTAGTGCTCGTTATGAAGGTCTAACGGTCTGGTCCCCCAATATCAATATCGTGCGCGATCCGCGTTGGGGCCGTGGCCAGGAAACCTACGGCGAAGACCCGTATCTGACGGCGCGCACGGGCATTGCTTTCGTGCAGGGGTTGCAAGGACCCGACCTCGATCACCCCAAAACGATCGCGACCGTTAAACATTTTGCGGTCTATAGCGGACCGGAATATTCGCGCCATAGTGATGATTTCCATCCTACGCCGCATGACCTCGAAGACACCTACCTGCCCGCCTTTCGCGCCACTGTCACGGAGGGGAAAGCCAAGTCGGTCATGTGTTCTTACCCCTCTGTCAATGGCGTGCCGGCATGCGCTAATAGCGTGCTGCTTAAGACATATCTCAGAAAAGACTGGGGCTTCGACGGCTATGTCGTCTCTGACTGCGGAGCGGTCAATAATATTTATGACGTCAAACATCATAACTATACTGCCAACGCCACCGAAGCGGCCAGCGTCGCCTTTAAGGGTGGATTGGATCTAATCTGCGGTTGGGATAGTGGCCCTGCTGATGGCTCCAAAAACCCCATCTATCTCGCGGCCAAAAGCGGGCTATTGAGCGAGGATGTAATCGACCGCGCCCTCATTCGCCTGCTTAAGGCCAGAATGGAATTGGGTATATTGGGCCCACCGATCAAGACAGGCTTCGGCACCATAGGACCGGATCAAGTTGATACTGTGCAGCATCGTGATGTTTCCTTACAATTGGCCCGTGAATCCATGGTCTTGCTTAAAAACAAGGACAATCTGCTGCCCATTAAGGGTGAGCCACGCACCATCGCCGTTATTGGCCCCAATGCCGATACACTGGACGCCGTTGTTGGCAATTATCATGGTGATCCTTCACATCCCGTCACCATCCTTGAGGGCCTACGCGCTCGTTATCCCAACAGCCAAATCGTCCACGTCACCGGCAGCGGTTTAATTAATGCCGCTGAGATGTTGACGCCCACAGGGGTTTTATGCGTCGATCAGGCCTGCACGCAAAATGGCCTTAAACTTGAAGAGTTCAGCGGCCTTGAGCCCGAAAGCACGCCCGTAGATACACAAACCATCCGCGAAGGACGCTTTGAGTGGTATCAAAAAGAAGGCTTTTCGTTGCGTTGGACCGGCTTTATCAAGGTGCCGGAAAGCGGCGACTACATGATGCGCATCGACGATACCAATGGCTATCGCATTAAGATCGGTGACGACCAGACCATAGACACATGGAAGGATGGATACCGGCTTGACGATAAGGGCGGCATGGTTCGGCTTGAGGCCGGCAAAACCTATCCGTTTGTCGCCGAGATGAAACCACACCGCGCGTGGGGGACCCTGCGCCTTTTCTGGACGCCACCCGGTGATCAAGCGCAGATGGCCGTTGCGGCCGCTTCGAAAGCTGATTTAGTGGTGGTTGTCGCGGGTCTGTCGGCACGCATCGAAGATGAGGAAATGCCCATTGCCGTCCCTGGTTTTGATCGCGGTGACCGCACCAGTCTTGATTTGCCTCAGGTGCAGGAAAACCTGATCAAACAGGTGGTCGGCACGGGTAAACCAGTGGTTCTGGTTCTGACCAACGGCAGCGCCTTGTCGGTCAACTGGGCCGATCAACATGTACCGGCCATTATCGAAGCGTGGTATCCGGGTGGCCAAGGTGGTACTGCGGTGGCAGGTTTGATTGCCGGTGATTACAGTCCGGCGGGTCGCTTGCCGCTGACCTTCTATAAGTCGGTTGATCAACTGCCGGATTTCAAAGATTATGCCATGAAGGCGCGCACCTACCGCTATTTCTCGGGTGAGCCTCTGTATCCCTTCGGATATGGCCTTAGTTACACACGCTTCGATTATAGCGCACCTAGTCTCGGCCATGGGGTTCTGCAAGCCGGTCACCCGCAAACCGTAAGCGTCAATGTAACCAATTCCGGCGTCATGGACGGCGATGAAGTCGTACAGCTCTATGTCAGTCACCCAAAAATTGCCGGCGCCCCTATACGCGCCTTGGCTGGCTTTCAGCGCGTATATCTTAAGCAGGGGGAAACGAAGACGGTGCGCTTCACCCTTGACGAGCGCGCCCTTAGTGTCGTCGATGCTAATGGTGACAGGTATGTCAGGCCGGGGATCGTTAATATTTGGGTAGGTGGTGGCCAGCCCATCACCTTGCCAAACCTCATCAGGGCGGCTGGAACCGAGGTCGAATTTAGGGTGCGGGGGGTCCGCAAGCTGGCAAGATGAGTACCCGTCGATGCATGCGTATAATGAATGGGTACTTTTACCTGACTGTCCACCACATCGGTGCGACCGCGAAATTCATATTTGCCTCTTTGCGAATGTAAATTGTTGACAATCAGAGCCGGGCTTGTAGAAAAGAAGCGCTGATTGCTAATGCCATTACGGCGGCGATCTCGGTTGCCTGACATTGTGCAGGCTAAAAGATCAAAAATATCATTCTGACAGGAAGAGACGCGTCGACATGATCAACAAGGCGGGATTGCTCACAGCAACACTACTATCAGGTTTTGTGCTGGCGAGTTCGTGCGGGCCTGTTTTGGCGAAATCCGCCACAGAGGTAAAGCTTGCGAGTTTTGAAGATGCAGTCATTCCTACGTGGGTGAGTTTCAGCAGTGCCAAGGGGAGCATTATTGAAAAAAACGCAACAGACGGTCGCAGGGCGTTGCAGGTCGCTTTTACGCCAACCGGGACCGACGACTCTGCGGCCTTGACCTTCCAGCCGGATTCGCCGTGGGATTGGAGTGGAATGGGGGATATAAATTTGGCCTTCGATGCGGCCAATACAGGTACTGACACGGTGCAAATCTATGTCACCGTCACGGACACGAAGGGCGTCTCGAATACTCGGAGCGCAGCCTTGGGCGCCGGTAAATCCGGCACAATGTATTTTGTTCTCAATGGCGATGTGGCGGATCAGGATACGGGTATGCGCGACACTCCGCCGGCCTGGAAGACGAGGGATATAAAGCTCGTAAACACTTGGGGACGCAGCAAGCTGGCGGTAAATGAGGTCAGTAGCGTTAAGATCTGGATCAAGTCCGCCATGACTGAGCGCGATATCGTCCTTGATAATATTCGCGTGCGGAGCAACCCGCCGGTTGACCCAAGCTATCTGAAAAACATTATCGACAAATATGGCCAAACAGCCAAGGTTGAGTTCGTCGGCAAGGTCCACAATGATGCAGAGCTAAGGGCATATGCCAAGGCCGAATTGTCTGCGCTTTCTGTCTCGCCGGGGATGCAGGACCGGTCGAAATATGGCGGTTGGGCGACCGGCCCGCGGCAGCGCGCCACGGGCAACTTCAGGACGGAAAAAGTTGATGGGAAGTGGTGGCTCGTCGATCCCGAAGGCTATTTGTTCTTTTCAGATGGTGTCGCAAATGTTCGTATGGCCAATACGACAACGGTGACGGGCTTCGACTTCCATTCGCCCGACGTGCATAAAATCGACCCTGAAGCGGTAACGCCGGAAGATTCAAAAGATGTCCTTCCGGTGACGACTAGCGCGCTAGGCACACGATTCCTCAGTTCGCCCTTGCGACGCGATATGTTTGAATGGCTTCCGGACTATTCGGAACCAATGGGAGCCTACTACGGCTATAGCCGTTCGTTCTTTAGTGGGCCGCTGAAGCATGGCGAATCGTACAGCTTTTATCTCGCCAATCTGCAGCGCAAGTATGGGGATACGAGCGCCAAACCGGCCCTTGAAACCTGGAAAGACGTTACGCTCGACCGGATGAAGGACTGGGGTTTTACCTCGTTTGGCAATTGGATCGATCCGATGTTTTATGACAATCAGAAGGTCCCGTATTATGCAAATGGCTGGATTATCGGTGACTTTAAGACCGTGAGTTCGGGTTCCGACCTCTGGGGCAGAATGCCGGATCCATTCGATCCGGAATTTGCCCGGCGCGCTCAAGTTACGGTGAATTCCATCGCCGAGGAGGTCAAAAATTCACCCTGGTGTATCGGTGTTTTTATTGACAACGAGAAGAGCTGGGGCCGTCTGACATCGGATCGTACCCATTTTGGCATTGCCATCAATGTTTTAAGTTTGAAGGCATCTGAAAGTCCGGCCAAGGCGGATTTTGCCGAAGCGTTGCACTCGAAATATGGCACGATAGAAGCGCTTAATGCCCGCTGGAACACAGAGATTGCGAGTTGGGATAGCCTGAGTGACGGTTTTGTAGTGGGCGAGATCAATGAGGGTCTTCGCGCAGATTTATCCATGTGGTTGCAGCGGTATTCGGAGCAGTATTTCGAGGTCGTACAGCGGGCTTTAAAGCGCGTTATGCCGAATTATCTCTATATGGGAGCGCGTATGGCCAGTTGGGGTATGCCGCCTGAAACGGTCCGTGCCGCAGCCAAATATACTGACGTGGTCAGCTACAATAATTATACTGAAGGTGTGAGCCCGAATGTGTGGTCGTTTCTGAAAGACATAGATAGGCCCAGTATTATTGGCGAATATCATATGGGTGCTATGGACTCAGGCCTTTATAATTCCGGTCTGGTGATTGCTGCCGATCAGACAGATCGGGCTCAGATGTTTAAGAATTACATGCATACGGTCATCGATAATCCCTATTTCGTGGGCGCCCATTGGTTCGAATATCTGGATGAACCCGTGTCGGGCCGTGCTTATGACGGTGAAAACTACAATGTAGGTTTTGTAAGTGTGGCGGATGTGCCTTATGCACCGATGGTTAAGGCGGCTAAGGAGGTCAATGCTGATCTGTATTCACGTCGGTTCTCTGCCAAAATTACTAAATAATTAACTAGTTACTTGGGCGGTTCAACCTTTCCACATAACTGCCAGACCTGCTAAAAAGTAAAAGTTGAAATGTCATGAAGTCTCTAGTTGCCTTGACCGCGGTATGTCTGCTCACCATGCCGATGGTTGCCAATGCGGCATCGAACAGAACAAAACCCAATATTGTGTTTATCTTGTCGGACGATGCCGGCTACGCGGATTTTGGTTTTCAGGGCAGCCATGTGATGAAAACGCCGAACCTTGATTCCTTGGCCAAACAGAGCGTCAAGTTTTCGCAAGCCTATGTCGCGGCACCCACATGTGGTCCCTCCAGGGCGGGGCTTTTAACAGGTCGCTATCCTGAAAGGTTTGGTTTCGAACATAATCCCGTGCCCGGCTATATGAGCGCCTCATCTAAGCTATTGGGTGAGGATATGGGGCTGCCCTTGGATCAGGTGACGGTTGCCGATACGTTGAAATCACAAGGGTACACAACAGCCTTATTCGGTAAGTGGCATGAGGGATCGGCAGACAGATATCATCCGACAAAACGTGGTTTTGATGAGTTTTTGGGCTTTCGCGGCGGGGCAAGGGATTATTTGCCCTACGAAAGCGCTGAGGACCAGGGGGAAAACAGGCTGGAGCATGGTTATGGCAATTATCATGAAGCCGATGGTTATTTCACTGATGCGTTGGGTGATGCCGCCGCCCAATATATTGAGGATAACAAAGACCACCCCTTTTTTGTAATGTTAGCTTTTAACGCAGTACATGCGCCAATGCAGGCCACAGCGGCAGATCTGGCTCTGTTTCCTGAGTTGACCGGACAACGAAAAATTGCGGCAGCCATGACTTTCGCCATGGATCGCAATGTCGGAAAAGTGCTAAAAAAACTTCATGCTTTAGGTCTGGATGACAACACTCTTGTTGTCTTCACAAACGATAATGGCGGACCCATTGATCAGAACGCAACGAGCAACTATCCGTTGGCGGGCGCGAAGGCCACGCTGTTGGAAGGGGGCATTCGCGTACCTTTTTTGATGCGTTGGCCGGGGATTGCAGCTGCGGGGACCGTCTTTTCCCAGCCAGTGAGTTCAATGGATTTACTGCCGACGTTTTATTCGGCAGCGGGTGGCGATCCAGATTCATTAAAGAATATTGATGGCGTCAATCTCCGGCCATATGTTGAAGGCAAGAGAAGCACTCGCCCACATCAGTCACTATTCTGGAAAATAAATACCCACGCCGCCGTTCGTGATGGCGACTGGAAGCTTGTCCGTTTTCCTGATCGTCCGGCGGAACTTTACAATGTGAGGACTGATATTTCTGAGCAGCAAAACCTTGCCGGAAAATATCCCGACAGAGTCAAGGCGTTATTCAAAGAACTGTTCAAGTGGGAACTCACGCTCGAACGGCCTCTGTGGATGTTGCAGACCAAGTATGACAACTACGATCTTGAACTTATGGACAAGTATCGTAAGCCGATCCAAGACATACGCTAAGCGTGACATATCAATGTCGAGTGAGGGAATGTATGGCAAGGGCGGCGGAAACGAAACTCCGGACAGGAGTATTGCCGCTATGAAGTTGGTCCTCGGCGGTACCTACATAATGGGCAGCGAGGATTTTTATCCTGATGAAAGGCCGCTCCGTCGCGCGACAGTTGGTGATTTCTGGATAGACGAGACGCCTGTAACAAACGCGCAATTTGCTCAGTTTGTCAGGGAGACGGGCTATGTCACCTTTGCGGAAGTGCCGCCAAATCCGATGGACTACCCTGGTATGCCGCCTGAGATGGTGTGGCCCGGTTCGGCTGTTTTTGTTGGCACGTCGGGCCCCGTTGATCTGACGGACGGCCCCGTTTGGTGGGATTATGTGTTCGGCGCAAACTGGCGTCATCCACGCGGGCCAGGCAGTTCCTATCTGGATGTCCGGGATCATCCGGTCGTTCACGTTGTCCATGCTGATGCCGCAGCCTATGCCAGGTGGGCCGGCAAATCGCTGCCGAGCGAGGCGGAATGGGAATATGCGGCACGCGGTGGCACAATTACGTCCTATGCTTGGGGGGAGGAGCTTGAGCTGGAGGGTAGAGCAATGGCAAAGACCTTTCAGGGTGTATTTCCATATCAAAACGACGCTCCCGACGGCGAGAAATTCACAGCGCCCGTCGGCTCCTATCCAGCCAATGAATATGGGCTATTTGACATGATCGGCAATGTTTGGGAATGGACAGCAGACTGGTACACCGGCAATCCGGGGGCTAACGCCGTTAGCTGTTGTGGTGTTCCGAAACACAAGACAGTCGGTCGTGAAGATAGCCTTGATCGGACCAGCGGCACGTCCATTCCCCGGATGGTGTTAAAGGGCGGCTCGCATCTTTGCGCCCCTAACCACTGCCAGCGTTATCGACCGGCTGCGCGTTGGGCGCAATTTATCGACACCTCAACCTCGCACGTGGGTTTCCGCTGTGTAATTCGCAGGTAGCATTTTTTACTTTGAACCCGCCCGTCAATAGTCGGGTTTTCTCCTCACGACCTCAGGACTATGTTGCTTTGAGAACGAAACTTATTGATGTGATTGATACGGCGTGCGCGCTGGGAGAATCGATCCTGTGGGACGCGCGCACAAGCCTGATCTGGCTTACGGATATCCTGGGTGGTCGAATGATCAGCTACGATAGCGTCAGGAAACGACTTAGAGATTATCCGACACCGGAGCCTCTGTGTGCTTTTGGCCTGACGGACCGACCGGACGTATTTGTAAGTGCTTTCTCCACCGGCTTTGCTCTTTTCCAACCCGAAACCGGCAAGGTTGAATGGATTGCTCGTCCGGATGAGGTCCAGGACGGTCGACTGCGTCTGAATGATGGCCGGGTTGACAGTCAGGGGCGGTTTTGGTGTGGCTCCATGGTCTTGGCGCCAGAACAAGGGCCTGATGCAAAGGGCAGCCTTTATTCGCTATCCTCTTCCGGGCAGGTCTCGATTCATGAAAACGGAGTTGGCATTTCCAATGGGCTTTGCTGGAGCCCTTCGAGCGACCGCATGTATTTTGCTGACTCAAGTTGCGGGACGATTTTTAGCTACAGGTTTGACGCGCCTTCCGGGTGCATTAGCGATAAAGCCTTATTTGCGACGACGGCCGAAAACTCGGCACCTGACGGCGCCATAGTTGACAGTGACGGATGCGTCTGGAGCGCACAGTGGGGGCGTTCGAAGGTAATACGCTACGCACCCACGGGAGAGATAGATTACAGCTTTGGTGCACCAACCTCCCAGCCAACGTGCCCCACTTTCGGGGGGCCTGATTTATCCCATCTGTTCATCAGCAGCGCGCGAGTCGGCCTGGAGGGGAAGCTCGATGAAGACCGGGCGGGCAGCGTGTTTGTCTACGAAACTGAGGCTTCAGGTTCGCCTACTCCCTGGTTCAAAATATCTCGCGTTTGAAGTTTCCTTCTCGGCCGGTGGTCGAGAGAGGGCATTGGTTTGCCTCATTGACTATTTAGGAGGAGTTGATCCTTGTCGATCACGATCGCCATTTTGGCGGAAGTTTATCGGGGTGAGACCCGCGTCGCCGCCACGCCAGACACGGTCAGGAAATGGACCGGCGCCGGCCTGGCCGTCAATATCCAGTCGGGCGCGGGTGTGGGCGCCTCGATCACCGATGACGGTTTTGCCGCCGCCGGCGCCACTATCGTCAGGACGGCGAATGAGGCGCTCAAGGCCGCGGACATCGTGCTCAAGGTGCGCGGCCCGGCGAAGGACGAAATCGCGGCGCTGAAAGACGGCGCTATCGTCATTGCCATGCTCGATGCCTACCGCGAGAAGGACGCCCTGAACGCCCTGGCCGCGAGGGGTGTTTCGGCCTATGCCATGGAATTCGTGCCACGCATCACCCGCGCCCAGGTCATGGATGTTCTGTCAT
>CAMLIY010000005.1 GCA_946480125.1 uncultured Asticcacaulis sp. | reverse complement strand
AGTCTGCTTTCAGGAGAACCAATCGGCTCGAAATCACGACGTCCGCATTGGGCGCGTAGGTGCCCCCCCTCCTTGCGTGACAAATGTAGCGGTCGCAATTCTATTCCTTGAAATTGGTCTTCGAATAGGTTGGTATCCGCGTGATTTTCGGGAGATCCGAAAGCCAAGGGGGACTATCATGAAATCATTTGTCATCGCTATTTTACTCACTTTCACGTTTGTTGGCTCTGCAAATGCCGAATCCACCACAGTAAAACCGCTGGTGTTGAAGCTATCGGCAGCACTTAAACCGATTGGCCCGCCCGACGTCACTGTCGGGCCAGTGACCAAAGGCCAAGTGTTCTATCGGAGGAAGCTGACGTACCGGCGTACAGGAGTGCTGGCCGCATCGCTGATCCTGACAGGGCCAGGAGGTGACGTCACATTGCCTAAAGGAACGGCACTTTTCGCAGTACCGCCGCAATGGCCTTATCAAGGGAAGATCATCTGGTGCACCTTAATGCAAAAAGAGGTGCACCAAATTTGCCTGTTACACGATCAAGGCAAAGCAATCTGGGCGCAAGAGAACCAAGACGTGACATTTACCGCGAGCGTTTCACTTCCGGTGCAGACCGATGGTGCGCCAGAGCCAGAGGTTGATGAGACTGTACCTACTGCGACAAAGGATTTCACGGTTGAGATCGGTCTGGGTGATCCGGACGTGTTAAATAAACCGATCCCCCTGACAAATGGCAAGGGTTATATCGTCGCCAGTCCGGTATCGGATATGGTTGTAACCTATCGCTATCTCGACGCGGGCGTAGAAAAGCTATTCGGCTATAGGGAGTATCCACAACCGGTCGATGTCACGATTGATGGTGCCGAGCTAAATTACGGTTCCTCGACCAAAACTTTTTCCGCGTCGACATCGATGCCATTACCCCAAGACGCCATTCCGACCAATCCTGTGACTACTGCAAGCTTACCAGAGTCGACCCGCTCATCCAGTTCTGCCACCGAACAGACAATGGTGCCCGTTCAGTCGGTCATCGACACGCCGTGGCTCTTCGGCTCGGAGCAGGTCAATCCCGAGACCGTCACCATAACCAACAAACCTCTTGCCAAGGGCGATATAATCTTGACCGGTAAGGCCAACCTAACGATGCGCTACCGATTGAAGACAGCCCTACCGGTGCCCGGAACGCTCGCGGGAGCTTTTGCTGCACTAGATGCGGGTGCATACGCCTACGCTTCGGTGGAGACAGCCTACCAGGCCAACGGCCAGGCCTATCAGAATGCCCTTTGGTGCGCCCTCGGCGCGGTGCATCCATGGACGGGGCCACGCCCAGCAACACTGTGCATCCCGCAGTCGCCAACCGACCGGGGAGGCGGACAACTGGATAAAGGTTGGCAGATAGATGGCTACGGTTCTGGCGTCGTAGCCACGCACTATACGCCGCTTGATCTCGCCACCGATCCCGACCCCAGTCCAACAATCGACACCGTGCAGATGCGCCTTGGGTGGGTCAATAAGTCCCAGGTCGAAGTGCGTCTGGGCATAGTGAAGGACGATGTGTTTGTTTGCCCTCGCTCTTACGACCTTAGCTTTGACGTGCATGGCATCGCCAAGCTTTATTTATGGGACAGGGTGATCAGCTTCGAGCGACAGGGCGCAGCTATTCTGGTGACGGTGGCGTCCTCATCTTCGAATTTCGGCCCGCTATATGGCAAGGTTGAGGTGCACGAGTCGCAATTTTAGAAGGCCCGCTTATGGCCCGTTAATCGGTTATCTCCACCCGTGCCGAATTTGGGTCGGTTCGACTTTCAATCAACCTACAACTCGCATGGCCAAGATGGTTTAGGCAGGCGATCGATGGCGCTATAACGCAACTCAACACAGAAATTCAGCGCATAAAGAAGGGTCTCAAGTCGGTCACCACAGATATGGTTAAGGACTAATGACTCTTATAAGTACACACTGCTTTTCGGGCACCCGGCGGAAGTGGGCAGCCGGGTGCCTCAAGCTAAAGTTACAGGTCGATCTGCTCGGCCATTTCTAAAGCGTCATCGACCTCAATACCGAGATACCTTACCGTGCTTTCCAGTTTTGTGTGCCCGAGCAAAAGCTGCACAGCACGTAAATTCCCGGTCTTGCGATACAGCTGAGACGCTTTTGTTCGGCGCATTGTGTGTGTGCCATACATCGTTGTCTCAAGACCGATACTCTCAACCCATGTGTGAACGATCCGGGAGTATTGCCGCGTCGAGATGTGAGGGCGTTGTTTAGATCGACCTGGAAACAGGTAACCGGATCCACTGGCAGGTAAATTTTCGAGCAGTCGCTCGATGGCCAATCGCGTGTGTTCGGTTATTTCAAATTTCACAGGTCGGCCGGTTTTCTGTTGAACAATTGATGCTCTGTCGCGAACTTTTCCGGCCTGGCAAAGATCATTGACGCGCAGGCGGACCAGGTCGCAAGCTCTAAGTTTACTGTCGATGGCCAGATTGAAGAGCGCAAGGTCTCTGGGAGATTTGGACAGTTCCAGCCTCACGCGAATTGACCAAACGTGCTTCGGCTGAAGCGGCTTCTTCTGGCCAACCAAGAGGCCTTTGTTCCATGGGGGAATGTGGCAGGGGAATTGATCTTCAGACATAACGGTTTCTCCGCCAGCCCTCCCACCGCAACTCGCTTCTGCATAACCTCAGTATAACACAGATGTTTGATATGTCCGGTTTGCGGTGCGGGTTGAAAATCAAGGCCAAACTTCCGCAATGGGCGCACACCTACCGAGCCAGATCGTCCGCCGCCAGGCGAGATTTTCTCACCCTTTAAGGCGTCTGTTCATTGAAAACTGGCCGTGTGTCCTGAATACTTTTGCAGTGGCGATATACAATGAGTGCCCCCGCACACGGCGGATCGTGCTCCGAGTTGGTGAAATTACAGCCCCAAAAGGCCCTGCAATTATCTCGATTAGGGTTCGCCCATGAACAATTAAAGGACGGAATTCGACGCCGTCGACTTATTCAATACAATTCGCCTTAAACATGTCTTTGCTTATGTACCTGGCTTGAGATAGGGCACACCAGCAAAAAGACAGCGTTCGCGAGACCGCGGGTCGTTTTCTATGCGTGGATTAATATCAAAGATCAGCGTGCTGCGCTGGCCTAGATCATATGTCGGCCAGTTTGGAATCAGGGCATTCTGTGGATTGCCGGTGCGGGCAAAGGCAAGCAGCATTGTGCGCATCTGGTCGGCCACGGTCTGTGCGGCAGCGCGTTGCTCGGGCGTATCGCCGACATTCGATCCGGGCTTGTCGATATTGTCGAAAACCAAGGCAATATCATAGGCGTGATAGGCGCCCAGTCGACCGTCATATAATGGCGAACCGAAATCCAGTTGATACATCCATGTAGCGCCCCTCCGTGCGGCTCTGGCCTCGGCCTGGATCAGGTGGGGGCGCCAGCTTCGCCCGGCCGTGGCGGCGGCGCGCAGCACATCGGTCGGCGTCCAGTCCGGATACCATTGCCTGTAATGGGCGATGACCCATTCCGGTGCGATATCGACCAGTTCTTCGCGCGCCAGGCGTTCGGGCAAATTGTCCCAGGTGGTGTCGTTGGCAATCATCATCTCGCGCATGAAGGCGGCGGTTTCATCATGGGTATTGCCAATGATCAGCGGCACATGAGCGGTCTCTGCGGGCGAGTCCGGGTACATCGGATGACGGAACAAGGTCTTGTAGTCTAGGGTAGCGGCGAACAGGATATTGTCCTTCGTGACAATCGGGTCCTTCATGCTTAGGGCCGCCACCAATGTCTCCGCAGGCAGGGTCTTCAACTGGCTGACCTGTTCAGGCTTCAACCCCAAGGTTGCGAGATAGGCCTTGGCGCGGATTGTGCCGTTCATCGGCGCGCTGGCTGTGACGTGCTGGCCGCTCATGGTGAGGCATTGCCGGTAAAGTCCGTTGGCGGCCGGCATGGCCATCAGGCCGATGATCTTGCCACCGCCGCCGGACTGGCCAAACAGGGTGACATTGCCGGGATCGCCACCAAATTCGGTGATATTGTCCCGCACCCATTGCAAAGCCTGGATCAGGTCCAGATGCCCGACATTGCCAGAATAGTCGAAATCAGGATCACCGGCGGCGGCTCCCAAGCGGGCGAAATAACCGTAACCAAACACATTGAGCCGGTGGTTCAGCGTCACCACGACGACATCACCCTTGCGTGCCAGATTGACGCCGTCATAGAGCGGAGAAGACCCGTCGCCATTCGCGTGAGCACCGCCGTGGATATAGACCAGCACCGGACGCTTGGCCCCATCGTTCAAACGGGGGGTCCAGATATTGAGGAACAGGCAATCTTCGCTAGCGGCGATATCGGTCTTGGCGGCTTGCGGGCACGGCGCGCCAGAAGTGAAGGCATCCTTTATGCCGATCCAGGGTTCTGGCTGGCGCGGCGGGCGAAAGCGATTGGGCGCGGTATCGGCGCCGTAGCGCACGCCTTTGAAGACCAGAATGCCCGCATCAATCTGGCCGCGTACCTGACCATAGCACGTTGTTGCTACAGGCAGGGGCTGGGCAGGCGACGGTCGGGCCAGCGCCGTCAGAGTCGAGCTGACCACCGTGGTCAAGGCGGCGGCAGCGCCCGCTATGACCTGACGACGCTGCACGCGCTTCACGCGGCGGTGCTCAAGGGCCTGGCTTGCGTCTTGGCGATCAGGACACACAGCTCGGCATATTCGGCCTCATTCAGGTCGGTCAGGGGCGTGCGCACCGGACCGGCAGGGCGTCCAATGGCCCGCATCCCGGCCTTGACGATTGAGACGGCATAGCCCTTACCCTTATTGCGCAGGGCGATATAGGGCATGACAAAGTCTCGCAGCCCATTCAGCACCGTGGTCTGATCCTCGGCCCTGACGGCATTGTAGAAGTTCAGCGCCCAGTCCGGCAGAAAGTTGAAGATCGCCGATGAATAGGTGGTGACACCCATCTTGAGGTACGGCGCGGCAAAAGTCTCGGCCGTCGGCAGGCCGCCGATATAGGTCAGGCGGTCACCCATGCGGGTATAGATGCGGGTCATCAGCTCTATATCGCCGATACCATCCTTGTAGCCGACCAGGTTGGGATTATTGTCACACAGGCGCGCCAGGGCTTCGTCCTCGATAATGCCGTTGTCGCGGTTATAGACGATGACGCCCAGCTTTGTGGCCTTGCAGACCGCGTCGATATGAGCAGAAAACCCCTCCTGTGTCCCGGTGATCAAAAAAGGCGGCAGAAGCAATATGCCATCGGCCCCACTGGCTTCGGCGGACTGGGCCAACTCAACGGCCATTTGGGTGCCGTAACCGCAGCCGGCTACGACGGGGATCTTGCCTTTGGTTTCAGCCACCGCGGCCGATACGACCTGCGCGACTTCCCCTAAGCCCAATGAGAAGAACTCACCGGTACCACCAGCGGCGAACAGGCCGGCCAGGGGCTTTTCCAGCATCCAGGCGCAGTGTTCACGGTAGGGCTTTTCATCAAACTGGTTGTCTGCATTAAAATGCGTAACGGGGAAGGACAACAGTCCCTTGCCGATGATTTGCGCCATTTCGACGGGCGTCATTTTAGCCAAGCGTAGCCTCCTGTGAATTTTACATTGGAACGGTGCGAGGCGCGGTCAGGCGGTCGCCGGTTTTGTCCTGGATTGGGCTTAAGCTAGTCGCTGCGGTCATTGGCGTCCAAATCAAAGGCGGCATCAATCGATACCGCGAACGCAATGAATGGGCCCACTTCCGGGGTTCAATCCGTCTTCGATCCATGCCTTATTGTCGCTACACTAAAGAGGCTGCGGAAACGCGAGCCGATAAGATAGATGCAGTGAGGATCTATGCGACAGTCTGCGGCCCCCAATCCGGCACGAAAGCCATCCTATGTGCGCTTTTGGCTGATCGCCTTTCTGTTCCTTATCACCACTATCAACTATGCGGATCGTTCAACCTTTTCGATCGCCGGATCAGCGGCCTCGCATGAACTGGGCATAGGTTCGGTCCAGATGGGCTTTATCCTGTCGGCGTTCGGCTGGGCCTATGTGCTGGCGCAGATCCCGGGCGGGGCGCTTCTGGACCGGTTTGGCGTCAAGCGCATCTATGTCGGCGCAATTGCTCTATGGTCGATATTTACGGCGGTGCAGGGCCTTATTGGTCTGATCGGCGGGTTTTCGATCATCATCACCCTGTTTGTCTTGCGTTTTCTGGTCGGACTGGCCGAAGCCCCGTCCTTTCCCGGTAATGCGCGTATCGTCGCCGCCTGGTTTCCGGCGGCCGAGCGCGGCACGGCATCGGCCATCTTCAATTCGGCGCAGTATTTTGCCCTGGTGGTGTTCGCCCCCGTCATGTCGTGGCTGGTCCATGATTTCGGCTGGCGCAGCGTTTTTGCCTTCATGGGCGCGCTGGGCCTGATCGCCGCCTTTGTCTTTGCACGCTTTATAAAAAGCCCCCGCGAGCATCCAGGCGTTAACGCCGCCGAGTTGGCCGTTATCGAAAGCGGGGAAACGGTGAGTATGGAAGCCCGCGTACACGGCGCGAAAGCCAGCTTTTCCTGGAAACGTCTGGGCTTTTTGCTGACCAATCGCATGTTGATCGGCATCTATCTGGCGCAATACGCCATCAATGTGCTGACATATTTCTTTGTGACCTGGTTTCCCATCTATCTGGTCAAGGAGCGCGGTCTGAATATCATGCAGGCCGGGTTCGCGGCGGCTATTCCAGCCCTGTGTGGTTTTGCCGGTGGCCTGATCGGTGGCTTCCTGTCGGATTTCATCCTGAAAAAGACCGGAAATCTCGACCAGTCGCGCAAAATACCGATCTATATCGGTATGACCCTGGCTTTGGCGATCATTGCCTGCGCCTATGTCAACCAGCCCTGGCTGATCGTGCCGCTGATGGCGCTGGCCTTCTTCGGCAAGGGCGTGGCCAGCCTGGGCTGGGCAGTTGTGTCTGACGTAGCGCCCCGCGCCTATATTGGCCTGGCCGGCGGAGTATTCAACATGTTTGGCAATGTCGCCGGGATCATCACCCCCATCGTCATCGGCTATATTGTGGCTGTGACCGGCTCTTTTGATCTGGCCTTGGTCTATGTCGGGTTGCACTGCCTTGTGACCATCGGCGCCTTTGCCTTTATCGTTGGGCCTATCAAGCGCCTGGAAGTAACGGAGGGCTGAGATCATGCTGATCAGACGACATTTACTGGCAGGGGCGGCGGCCGGCGCGATCTTTGTGAACGCTACCGCTGGATCGGTCCGCGCGCAATCGGCCAACGCCATAGCCATCACCACGCCCGTCAGTCCACCGGAATGGGCGCTATTGCAACGCGAGCTTTTACTAGCCGAGGCTGACGCCTGCGAGGCCTTCTACGCCAGATATTTCGACGAGCGCGGCTATTTTCAGTGTTTTGAGCGCTGGGGGGCGGACGATGGCCCGGATGATGCCATCGAGAACTGCAACAACTGGCCGCACCTGCATATGCTCGGCGCACCCGACCGCGTCATGGCGCTTTATACCCAAGCGTGGGAAGGGCATCTGAAGCAGTATACGGCGGCGAAAACCATCGAGACCGAAATCGCCCGCGAGGGTATGTATTACCGAGAGTTCCCAGTGATGAATGACTGGCAGCACACCTCGGAATTTCTGTCGGTTTTCAATGTCATGGGCCTTTCAGATTCGAAGAACTCAAAATTTCAGGAGCGCGCCCGGCGTTATTCATCCTTTTACATCGGCGAAGACACCGAAGCCGCCAATTATGACACGAAGCACAAGCTGATCAAATCATTGATTTCCGGCAGCAAGGGACCGATGTTGCGCCCCGCCACAGAGCTTGACTGGGCTGGCGATCCGTTTGACCCCAGGGGCTTCTTCATGGAGCACGGTGAGACCAGCTTCGATGAGATGCGGGCGCATTTCAAGGAATATGGCGATGTGGTGGGCGATAATCCGCTGAACATGCAGGCGGTCAGTCTGGTGTTCAATGCCTATATGATCGCCGGCGAGCCGAAATATCGAGACTGGATCGAAACCTATCTCGGCGCCTGGATGGAGCGCGCGCGCAAGAATGGTGGCGTCCTGCCCAGCCATGTGGATCTGGACGGACGTATTGGCGGCAAGACTAAGGCCTGGTACGGCAGCGTCTATGGCTGGGGTTTCTCGCCTGTCGTACCGCAAACAGGCAAGCGCGAGGATCGCAATCGGGTGCCGCGCGCTATTGTGGCCTTCATGAACGCCTATCTGATGACCGGCGATGATCGCTATCTCCAGGTTTGGCGCACCCAGACCGACGTCATCAATGCCCAGGCCAAAATAATCGATGGGGTGGTGCAAGCCCCGACCATGTACGGTAAGGACGGCTGGTACAGCTACAAGCCCGGTCTGTGTCAGACCAATGGTCTTGAGATCTGGTACATGTCGATGCGCGATGACGATTTCAAACGCGCGAATACCGATCATCCGTGGATCGACTATCTGCGTGGCAATAACCCGACCTATCCCGTCAAGGCACAGCGCGAGGCCTTAGAGATTGTGCGCACACGGATGGATTATCTGCTGAATAAAGATAAGACCACGCCGCAAACCCGTCTGGCTGACACCTTGTTGAACTACAATACTGCACCGGTCACGCAACTGTTGCACCTGATGTGCGGGGCCATCCATATTGCGCGACCGCCGTGGTCGAAAACCTCACCGGCGCAAGGCGGGGCGCTGCTTTATGCTCGCCTGCGTTATTTTGATCCGATCAAGAAGCGTGCCGGTATTCCACACGGCGTGGCAGCTTTGGTCAGTGAGCTGACCGATACGACGACGACCCTGACATTAGTCAATACTGACACTATCAAGCCGCGTACGGTCACGATTCAAGCCGGTGGCTATGGCGAGCATCAATTCGCCGGCCTAGACATGGACGGGCATATGCAGGTTCTGGACGCAAATCATGTGACCGTGGACCTGGCGGCAGGCAGCGGGGCAACGATCACCTTTACCATGCGTCGCCATGTTAATCGCCCAACCCTGGCAATGCCGTGGGACGTGTAATCAAAAAACTTTAGGGGCGACTTCGGCGCACTGCTCACGAATAGGCCCTAAGGCCGGATTGGAATTATCGCGCCGCCATACCATGTGCAACTCGACCGGCGTGGAAGGCTTTGTCGTCACGGGTCTGAAATGCACGTCGGTAAACTGTAGGCTCATGGCTGTATGCGGCACGATGGCTGCGGCCAAACCTGCCCGTACCAGTCCGAGCATAGAATGAATCTGCGTAACATGCTGAACATAGTCCGGCGTGACACCTTCATTGTCGAATATAGTAACGAGCATATTGTGAAAATAACTGGCACCTTCGCGCGAATACATGATCAGCGGCATACCATCGAATTGCGACAGCGATAATTCCGGTTCTCCCAGACGTGGGTCACCGGTTGGCAAGGCCGCGACCAGTCCCTCGCTGACAACCTTGAGCGTATCAAACTCATGTCTCTCTATGGGAGGGCGCATAAAAGCTATATCGATTAGCCCCGTCATCAACGCCTCAGATTGCTGTCCGGAGACCATTTCGCGTAACTCCAGCTCGATATTTGGCAGGCGTGCCCGTGCCTGCGCAATGACTTGCGGAAGGAAGCTATAGCCCGACACGGCGGTAAAGCCGATGGCAATACGTCCGGCATCGCCCTGGGCGACCCGACGCGCCGCCAGTGTAGCACTCTCTGCCAGCCAGAGTATGCGGCGGGCTTCAGGTAGGAACACACGTCCGGCCGGTGTCAGTTTGACGTTACGCGTGGTGCGCTCAAAAAGCACGAGTCCGAGCAAACGTTCCAGTACCTGTATCTGACGGCTGAGCGGGGGCTGAGTCATGTTCAGCCGTGCGGCTGCCCGACCGAAATGCAGTTCTTCTGCGGCGGTCACGAAACAACGCAACTGACTCATTTCAAACAATACCATATCGGTTTTGATTCCCAGTCTGTATGCCTGCTCCCCCTTTATACGCGCGATGGCCATTGCTGACATGAAAAAAAAACGCGGCTTCCGAAGAAGACCGCGCTTTAGGGAGCTAACCGAAAAACGGGGGAGATTTCCGGTAGGCATACACTAGGAATCGTGGATTAAATAGAAACCTTCCTAGTAGGTATATCTCAGGCTGAGGAAGAGCTGACGTCCTGTATGGGAGCGGACATTCAGCCGGTTCGACGCATCGACGTATTGATCGTTAAATTCATCGGTCAAATTGATACCTTCAAGCGTTACTTTCAAACGGGCAGTGAGGTTATATGAGGCCTGCATGTCATAATTGGTTGTGCTGTTGGTGCCGGCGACACTGTTGCCATCATTGGAAGGGACGGCGGTCAGGTAACCGTCACGGTAGGCTACCGAACCACGGATGCTGAACCGCTTGGTTTCATAGTACAGCGTAAAGTTAGCGGCATTTTTCGACAAGCCGATCAGGGTCTGATCGATAGTCGGATCGCCCGGTGTTTTCGAAGTCAGATATTGGATGTTTGAGTCAACATAGGTATAGTTGGCCAACACACCGAAATTCTTCCAGAAGCCTGGCAGGAAGTCGAGTTGCTGCTGCATGTTGAGTTCCACACCCTTCAAGTCACCCCCCGGTGAGTTAACCGGCTGGCTAACGGCGAAGATATCCGTATTGGTCGCGGTCGTACCGGCTAGTAACGAGTCCGGCAAACCTAATTGGTTGAACGGAATGTTCTGCAGCAGGGTCTGTGAGAAGCTGTCGATCTTCTTGTAGAAGATCCCTACGGCATACAGAGAATTTGGCTCTGGATACCATTCCAGCGACAAGTCAACATTGTTCGACTTGGTTGGATTGATGTCCGGGTTGCCCGACGAGAACGAACGGTTAGCGCCCTGTATACCGACATCGCCACCTGGTGTCAGGGCGCTGATGGACGGACGGGCGATGGTTTGTGCGGCACTGATCCGGCCTACCAGATTGTCGCTCAGATCAACTGCCAGATTAGCTGAAGGCAGAGTCATGTCATAAGCACGTTGCGCCGTGACCCACTGGATGGTAGACCCCACGGCTGCATAACCGCCGGAATCCTGTGTAGTCTTGACATAGCGCAGGCCCGCATCTCCACGCCAGGGCAAGCCAAAGGCATCGAAACGGTAATCAACTTGAAGGAAGGCGCCAACATCGCCTTCCTGAACGGTAATGTATTGACCACGCGCCGATGAGTTGCCCGTACCGGTCAGGGCATAGATACCGCAATTGCAATAGATGTCATAGGTTGAAGCGAACTTGTCCAGATCCGGCACCAGCCAACTGGTTACGTTACCGGCGGGCTGGCCCAGGCCTTGACCAAAGCCTGTATAGATTTTGGAAACGGCAGCCAGATCGGTGTCACTGAGTGTGTTCACCACAGTTTCTGACTTCCGATACTGCCCTTGTGAATCGAGGTTGAATTTGCGGTAATCGAGGCCCGCCTTGATGGTCAGGTTAGGGTTCAGGTCGTATTCAGCGTGCAGGTTGGTTGTGAAGAATTTGTTTTCAACGGAGTTTGGACGGATACGCACTTCAGACGTGCCATTGATCATCGACCAGTTGGCGGCCACGGTTGGGTCAAAGCCGAGGGTAATGGCCGGCAGGCGAGAGCGGAAATCGTAGGCATAGCCCTGCGTATTGGCGCGATCAAAAGTAACAATGGTTGAAACCGGGTTGGTGAACCGTGAATCGGCAAAACCAATCAGCAAGCCACCCCGAAATTTTTCCGAAAAGGTATGGGTGGCGTTCAAAGTCAATTGGGTGAACTGGGTTTCCAATTGATCGTGCGCAGATTGGGTGCGCATATCGACATTATCAAACACCCCCTGAACCAGGTTATGGCTGGCATCTACAATACCGCTGCGTATGATGGTCTGCGGTTTGCCGGTGCCGGAACGGCTAAAACCGAGCGCTTGGAGCTGGGCTTCATCGCGCGTCGTTTTCAGATCTGAATAGAGAGCATCCAGAGTGACCAGTGTGTTGTCGTCCGGCTTAAACTGGAAGGACCCGGTCATGCCAAGACGCTCTGACCGGATGTCATAGCTAACATAGGCCGGAATGCGCGGAGCATAGATAGCCGTATCATAATTGGTGTCGTTGATTTGCGCTGTTGTATAGCCGTCCAGCGTTGAGGCCGAGTTGAAGCCCCCATTGGCCCCGCCATAGGTCCAACGTGTAATATTGGCACCTTCTTCTTTCAGGTGACGCTTTTCGTAGGCCAGCGAGAAGAGCGCGCCCATCTTGCCATCGTACCACCGCTTGCTGGCCATCATCGTAAAGCGCGGGGTGGTGTCACGCGCCAGATCATTATAGCTGGCCTGAGCTGACACAACAAACTGCGGCTTCTTGTAGTCGAACGGATGGGCGGTTTCCAGATCAACGGTAGCCCCTAGCGAGCCTTCTTCGACATTGGCCGAAGCCGTCTTTCGTACTGTCAGGCTATTGAACAGCTCAGAGGCGAAGATATTGAAGTCAAAGCCGCGTGTACGATTCGTGCCGCCGCTGTTGACCGTACCACCCGTGGTGGCGATGGCTTCCATGCCATTGATACGCACGCGGGTATATTCCGAACCCAGGCCGCGGACTGTAATCTGGCGACCTTCCCCATTAGCGCGACTAATGGCGACACCCGGTATGCGCTGTAAGGATTCGGCGAGATTGAGGTCGGGGAAGCTGGCAATATCTTCGGCCTTGACCGCGTCGACCACGCCGTTTTCATGGCGCTTGGCATTGATTGCGCTACGCAGGCTGGCGCGGAAACCAGTGACGATGACGGTGGTTGTATCGTCACTAGCGGCCGCCGGCACAGTTTGGGCTGTGGCTGTGGCGCCGCCCGCCATCGCCATTAAAGCGCATAGGCCGCCGCTCGCAAGCAAACCTTTGCGAAGGAGATGCCGGCCTCCGGGAGACTCTTTACCTGGTAACATATTTCTTTCCCTTTTTGTTTTGCGACCGGCCATTAACTGGCTCAAGCCTTCTTATTGGGATGAAGTATAGGCATGCGTCATCTCGTAAAACGAATCTAAATCGGGCATCAATCAATGCACGGATTGAAAAGAACCCGGAGGTATGTGGATAGTTTGCGCTGTAGATAAGGACATAGCCCTGATATCCCAACGATGGACGGTAATGGATAGGTCAGGTGGTCGTGGGAATGAACTGAGGGAGCATCCCACCATCAGTTCAACGCGCAGGCGGACCACGTCGCAAGCTAGAAGTCTACTGTCGATAGCCAGATTTAAGAGTAGAAGGTTCCTTCGAGAATTGAACAGTTCCAGGCTCACGCGATTTGGCGAAACATACTTCGACAGAAGCGGTTTCTACTGGCCAGCAGTCACTTGTTACATTGGGAAATGTGGCAGGGGAATTGATTCTCAGATATGACGGTTTCTCCGCCGAGCCGCCCACCACAACGCGTTTCTGCAGAACCTCCGTATAACAATAAACTTGGTTATGTCCGCTTCCAGGCACGGGTTGAAATTGGGGGTCGTACGTCCGCAACGGGGCGCGATGCAGTCGAAATGGGGATCTGCATGTCTACCATCCACCTGGGTAGGACGACAACCATTCACTATGTTGGTAAGCTAGCCTTGTGACGTCAGCAACGCTGGGCAAGATGAGGTCGACGCCTCGATCATAGGGCGCGAATACCGCGCCAGTCGACGCGTTCATCCACATCACACGAACCTCATCATTCTCTATCAGCTCCAAAACGTCGTTGAAGCGACCTGCGTGCCACGTGACCAAAGCGGCATGCATATCGAGATTGTCTTCGTCGTCAGGCATTTGCAAATGACATGCTTTAGACATATGCCAACGCTGAATTACTGCCAATTGGTTCGCATACGACAAATCATTCGGGGAATACAATGGCCCACTCATCCAGCACTCAGCTAGGTCTCCGAGTACTTCGCTCGCGACGGTATTCATAACAGTCAGTGCGAGAGAAATGTCTTGAGCCCGCTGGTTGTTCTCCTCTGCCGCGACGGGATAATGAAATCGCAGCCAGCGGTCGGGCTCAGCATGTTTGAGCTCGTAGTTGAGTGGAACACAATTGGGATAGAAGCGGTCCCACACCGCCTTAAAATTGTTCATGATTTTGGGTAAGACAAAACCCGACAAAAGGCAAGAAAGGCGGACGGACTGGGCCATGTCCGGTTTTGGCGTACGTAAATTGGCACAGGTCTGTCCGCTTCGGGCGCCAAGGCGACGTGCGAGCATCCAGTCTCATTCAGGAATGCTAAGCTTTTGTGCCGGGCCGAAGCTCTATTTAGGAATGGGCGTAATCCGGAGGGCTAGATCCGCTTCCCCTGACGCAACGGCGTAGTGATCACCGCCATCGGCTATGCCACCCATTCCATAATAATATTGGAAACTTATGCAGTCGGGGCCATTTGAGATACACCGACCCAACACGGATATGCGTACGGACTACACCGCCGGACCTGATTTCGGCCTTTGACGGTAACCGGCCGTCAGGCGGTATTAGTGTAAGGCTTTCAAGATACAGAAGGCCGCTCAGGTTGAGGTCGGCTTGTTTTTTTCCACAGGCAATTTTATTGAGATATGGCCGAAAATGGCCTTTCGACCTGATCAACGAATAAAGTCTTGGCGGCCCGATTTTTGCGCATGATCTCGCGCGGCGTGGTGCGCAGAGGGGGGCGACCGGGGCGCTCGATTGTCAGAACTTCATCGAGCGGCAATTCCTGCAACATCGTTTCGGCTTTCCAATTCTCAGTCCGTGGCCACTTCATACTGCCTCTTGCAACCATTTCTGGTTGAGCAGTCTTGCACGGTCGCACATGGCGTGCAAGGTTTTACACATGACAACAAAAACACTTATAAAGCCAGCCGGGGCACCGCACTCAACCGATCTTCATGTCGGTGGGCGTGTGCGGTTACGCCGAAAAGAGATGGGTATTAGCCAAACTGAACTTGCCGAGGCGGTTAAATTGACCTTTCAGCAAATTCAAAAATATGAGCGCGGCACCAATCGCGTCTCGGCCTCCAAGCTTCATGAAATTGCCAGGTATTTGAATGTGCACATCGGCTATTTTTTTGAAGGCATGCCAGATAACGAAACTGGTGAAATTTCGACCAGCGAAAAAAATGCCGGGACTTTTCTAAAAAGTGCCGAGGGCCAGGAACTCGCGGCTGCGTTCGCCATATTGTCCCCATCCAAACGCAAAGGGGTGCTGGGCTTGGTGAGATCCATTCTGGCTGACGAATCCATATCCGATTAATCTTATCTTGGCCTGGGTAAGTTTTTTTGATTAACCTTAATGCGGTGGCGCAAATTAGGGGGGAATCAAAAAAATGCCGACAAATTTGCAGGGCTTGGAGGCATTATCTGGGCGTCAGAAAGAAGTCTTGCGGCTCACCGCTCAGCACCTGCAGGCTAAAGAAATCGCGCGCAAACTGAATATTACAGAACGCACGGTGCGGGCACATACAGAAAGCGCGCGTCACAGGTTGGGCGCCGCCACCAGCCGAGAGGCTGTTCGTATATTCATGGCTCATGAAGCCGGTGCGGCCATTGTCAAAAATGACCAATGGTCATCAACGCCAATATCCGAGACCCCGAGCGATGCGCCACTGTCGGGGCATGAACAAGCCCTTTCTACCCCCCAACGAATACATGATGATCAACTTCACACACTTGGAGTTGGTCTGGCGAATGCTGGCAACGCCGAGCAGACACCAGCATATTCAGGACGCGATCGAGACCTTGAAAATCATGAACCGGGATTTAGGCCCGGAGAAAGCGATTTTCAATATGGTAGCGGTCGGCGCCTGGTTGACGGACGATGGGACGAGTTCAGAGGACGGCTGAAATCCTTAAGCACGTATCAGTGGCTCGGTTTGATATTTTTTATTGGCATTCTCCTGCCTTTGGCGGCGGGCGTGTTGATTCAGGCCGCCCACGCAACGTTTGAGGGTTTCCAACTTTTACACGCCAAACCTGGGTAACCGTCGCCAGTAAGGCAATAATCGGCCATCAAAATTGGCCAGGGGTTCTCAAAATGAAAAGACATGAAATGGTGCGCCAAGGCGCCCAACAGTTGACGATTGCCGAAAATGCGGTCGAAACCGCGCTGGTCGAAGTGTCAAAGCTCGTCAGCAATCTGGGCGAAATGCGCCTGGCCTCCAACCTGTCTCCCATTCTAGGGCAAGACGCCATCCATACACTTGTCGAATCCATCAACCTGTTATCTACTGCTCGCGGTAAAATGGTGACGGCGCACGATCATCTGAACGGCGTGAAAATCCAGATCGGTTGTGGTGCGGTTGCCGTCGGCGCCCTTGACAAGGGTGACGCAAATGCCGTTCCCATTCCCAAGGTCTCCATCGTGCGAGAAAGAACGGCGGCTTAAAGCATGAGTTTTAACCAGGCGTGGCAGTTGGGTAATTTTGCACTTGCAGCCCTTTGTTGCGCCTGGGCCTTTTGGCGTGGTGGGCCTACGGAGCGGCGCGGCGCCATTTATATTTTCGTGGCCTGGACCCTCTCTTTACTGCTCCAATCTCACGCCAAAAGCGGACCGGGCCTATGGGTCAACATTATTGATATTGTGACCCTGATCCTCTTGGTACGTCTGTCGCTCAAGTCTCGTAAACTCTGGACCCTATTTGCTGCCGCCTGTCAGCTCGATACTGTAGCTTCGCACATGTCGCAGGTTTTCATCCATTATGGTCAATGGGTCTATGTTATGGTCTTGACCGTCTGGGGGGGCTATGGCTTGCTGATTTGCCTTGTCGCCGGGGCCATCGGTCACCGGCGAAATCTATACCGTCAGGCCTCAAAGACGTAAGGGCAACATGTTAATACTGATCTTCTTCGGTGCCATATTTCTGGTCATTGTTGCCGCCGGTCTGCTGATGCCTTGGCACGCTCGGCGAGGGGAAAGCCGTCTAAAGGCTCGGCGAAACGATACCGATTATTGAACAGCCGAACATTGTCTTAAGATCAGTGGTGTCAGCATCGCCAGCGCGTTGGCTGTAGCGTTGAGGTTTCTCGCCTCATTAGCGTTAATCCGCCGATGGCGGCCATTGTTGAGCCGCATGCAGGATACGCAGAATCACAACGGATTCATCGGCCGCGCCATAGATGATCAGGTAATTAGGATGAACGACCATTTCCCGCGTGCCGGCTACCCGCCCTGGGCGATGCCGGTTTGGATATTCCGCCAGGCTTATCGCTTTGGCCTCGATATCGTCCTTCATGCGTTGCGCAGCGTCTGGGCTTTCGTCCGATATGTAGTCGATTATTGCCAGCAGATCGGCGCGGGCGCTCTCCCGCCAGTCAACCCTTAGCAAGGCGCGCACGCTTTCTGTCAATCAGGCTCTGTGCCTCATCCATAACCAGATTGTGTGCCACTGCCGGCCGAACGTCGTCCAAAGCCTCTTGCACCTTTGCCCGAAACCATGTGTCGTAGGCTTCGCTATCTGCGGTGAGGCTGGCCGGCAAGGCGCCTTCCTTGACGACGCGCGTCAGGAGAATGCGAACGGCATCTGAAACGGTCAGGCCGAAATTGGCGAGCGTCGCGGAGGCCTGGCTCTTTAATTCGTCGTCCAACCGAATGTGCAGCATTGATGAATGTGTCGCCATGACTGACCTCCTAAACCTGGTGCTCATATTGCATCTCAATTGAGATACGGGCAATCAATTTGTTTGAAGGTGAGGGGGGGGGGATTGGCATAGCGGTCAGTTCTAAGTGGAAATCAACACAGTCGGCAAGAGGTGCCGGAATCCGGCCCTGACTTTGCACGCCGTCCAGTTCCTTCTGGAATGGGCCTATGGTTTCGACGGTAGCGGCGCCGAGATCGATCAGGTCTTCAGTCTGAACGGTTTCGTTCTTGATGACCTTTTTCATGGTAGTCTCCTTTGGTGCTGGAGTTAAGTCATGGCATTCCATGACGATCAAAGGCTATCACTGCCGTCAGGGGATCGTTCCTGAATACTTTTTCGATTTTACGAAGGTTTTTTGTGCTGTTGAGACCACACTGGCTTGTCGCCTTGTGCTCTGCCGGCATGGAACTGAGCACGTCGGATGGAATCGATCTTGCATGTGTGTGCCGGTGGCGCCATGCCGGCGCGACAGAATGTGCATTAGACTTTGTCTGAGGACGGACGGCATGACGCAGCAATGCTGTGGATGTAAAAAGCCTGACCTAAGCGCTAAGGTTGCGCAACTAAGTGCGTGCGTCTATGGTAAGCGGATGATGTTGGGGGCTGGGTGTGAATAAACAAAAACAACTTACTGTATTCGCTGACGATGGGGTGAAGGCGACCTTCTGCCCGGTGAGGCTTGTGAATACTCCGGTTGAAAAGGGCGCCGATTGATATGGATGCCTTTGACGCACTAAAACGCTTTTTTAAAGCAGGCACCGACGTGACCATCGCGTTGCCGAGCGATCCGTTCATTGTTCTGGATCGGGATCGGGCAGCCGTGAAGCTGAAGATCGCCGAGCGGGCACAAGCCAACGGTGTGGCGAATTTTCCGCCGGCGGACTCGGAAAATCTTGACGACGTTGAGACCGAAATAGTTGCCGAGATCGGCGAACATTCGGCACGGGCTCAAATTGATGCGGCAGCGATGCACCGTGTTTACGGGCAGAGACTGTCCGAACTGGCGTTGCTGCGCGAACTGTCGACGATCACGGGCGCGGGTGAACAGGCCCTCGGCGACTTTCGTGCCACGATAATAAACCGGCAGGGGCGCCTCGGATTGGCGAAGGATGCCATCCGAGAATCCTATAACGAACTGGCCCATTTTAAGCGTGAGCACGGCCTTGACCGGCCGGCGCACAGATCAATGAATAAACTTTATGCCTGGTCGATCGTAGGCATTTCCTGGATCATAGAAAGCGCCGGCAATACTGCCTTTCTCATGGTGAACGACGATTACGGCCTCTTAGGCGGTTTCGCTACGGCCGTGGTTGTCGCCGCGATAAACATCATTCTGTCCGCACTCGTCGGCCAGTACTGGTGGCCGTACCTCTTCTACAGGAAGTCGGCACAAAGGCTACTAGCTGCGTCCGGAAGCATCCTCTGGTTTCTCGCCGTGATAGTATGGAACTTGCTCGTCGGCCATTTCCGGGACGCAAAAATACTGGGGCTTGCAAACCCGGAGCAGGCGGCCCTCGGTCTGTTTCTGAACCGACCATTCCAGTTAGACAGCATCTATTCGTATGGCCTTCTCGTTCTCGGTATCGTTTTTGCGGTACTTGCCGCCACGGCTGCATTCAAGAAAGACGATCCCTATCCCGGATATGGCGCCATTTACAGGCGCCATGAAGATCGCTGTGACGAATACGCAGACCAGATCGAAGAGGCGCTGGACGAATTGCGCGAAACGCGTGACGACGCAATTGAAACTGCAAACGCCATACGCAGTGAGCTTGGGGCTCAGTTCCGTGAAAGAGGACAGATCATATCATCACGGGATACCCATCGAAACAGGTATCGTGAGCACCAGGATTACCTTGAGACGATAGGCAATGCCTTATTGGGTCAATATCGCGCGGCAAATGTCCGCTCGCGAACCGACAAACTTTCTCCTTCACATTTCAACAAACCCTGGGTTTTGAAAAGAACCGATCTTCCGTTTGATACGGCCGAACCGTCGATCGACAATGAAGTCCTGCGCGCTCAGGAGGTGCTGGAGCACTCGATCAAAACGATTTCCCAGGCGTACCAGGAGGCCATTGAAAGCTTCGAGCATCTGGAAAAAATCAAAGGATCGCTCACAAATGGCTAGAAAATCCACAGCGTCGCAAAAACGCAAACAAGCGGACACCGCAGCCGCCGTGAGGAATATCGCTATTGTGGTCGGTCTGCTCACTGTTATCGGGATTTTCTGGTTCCGGTCAGTGCTGTCTCACAGGGCTCTCGATCCGGAGACCATGTGCCCGACACAACTCACCAGCGTGACCGTCCTGCTGGTAGACGTTACCGATCCGATGAATCTGGCTCAGAGACAGGACTTCGCCAATCAACTGGACCGGCTAGTCGATGAAATTCCCCGGTATGGAAAGCTCGTAATAGCGAAGGTGGACCCCGTATCGGACCGGTTGCTTGCGCCGGTAATCACGCGATGCAATCCAGGCTCGGCCAGCGATACGTCCGACATCAATGGAAATCCTCAACGCCTGGAGAAATTGCATCAGGAAAAATTCGTGGCGCCGCTGAATGCGGCTTATGACAAGCTACTCGCCGCTTCGGGCGCGAACCGATCTCCCATTCTGGAATCAGTTCAGTCCATAACGCTGACTGAACTGAACAAGCCGTCCCTTGGAAGCATTCCGAAAAAACTCGTCGTCGCGTCCGATCTTCTGCAAAACACGGATGCAGTAAGCTTTTACAGAGGGTTGCCGGAGCCGAAGCAGTTTGTTGCCGGTCAGTCGTTCAGTCGGGTGCGAACAGATCTTCGACACGTCGATGTCGAATTATGGATGCTTCAGCGCAACGACTCGGTCAGCACCCAGCCCAGAGCATTACCGGATCTCTGGGAAAAAATTATAGACGCAGACGGCGGCCGGCTGACCCGCGTCTACACAGTGAGTGGATAATGGCTAATAAAATACCTTTAATTGACCGTCTTCGGGATCGTGGGTTTATCGATCAATGGGGCTTCATTGCTTTTGCCGTCGCGGGTTTTGCTGCCATTGTTTCGGCAAAAGCTTTTGGCCTGGATACCATCTGGGTGGCCGTCGGTGCAATATTTTCCATGCTGTTATATGCGCTTGTAATCGGCAGGAGCGGAACGGGACGACTTCGCGCCGATCAGGCCGGCGACAATTGCTACTATCTCGGACTGATCTATACCCTTGCCAGCCTCTCCTATGCGATCGCCACGTTTGATCCCAACAATACGGCATCTACCATTGTGCAGGGCTTTGGTGTAGCGCTGGCAACCACTATTTTCGGGCTCATACTCAGGGTGTTTTTCAGTCAGGGACGGCCCGACCTGGAAAACGTTGAAGAGCAGGCCCGGCTTGAACTGACGGAAGCGTCTACCCGACTGAAAGCGGAGCTGAACGGCGTCGTTCGTCAGATGAATGACTTCAGCCGCGAGCTTCAGCAGTCGATGCAGGAAATGCACGAGGCAGCGACGAAAAATATTGAAGATTTCACTAAAAGTTCCGTACTGGGTTTGCAGAGCGTGGTGGAGACCGCCAACGCGGCAATGTCGAGTGAATCGAGCGACTTTACCGCGCGGTCTAAAAAATACTCCACCAGTTTCAACGCTCTCCTTGGTAAACTGGAGCAACACACCGGGACCCTTGAGCACCTGAACACAGCCCACAGCGCCATAGCGTCAACGGCCGATGTGGCAAAAGATGCTGCGACAAGCGCCTTATCTATTGTTGAGGCGCTGCATAAAACGGCCGGTGGCGCTACTGCGGCGGCAACCGCTGCGGAAACCGCAAGTACCGCTGCGAGTCATTCAGCCCGACAATTGGCTGACACGGTCAGCGACTTCGAGGAAAGTCTGGCTCGTATACGGCAGGAAACGGATAAGCAGATCGCTGAACTCGCCGCCGGTCCCGGAACGGTAGCCGCAAACACAATAGCGACCGTCAATTCAGCCTGCGAGGCACTGGTCTTGCAGATTGAGCAAATCGCCGCGCTTCATGACAATATACGCGACGGCCTGGCCGATCAGACCTCTGTCGCCGTGGAGACTTCCAGACGCCACAATACTGAACTGGAGGCAGAGCTGGCCAGATCCAGAGGACTGGTGACAAAGGTGCATTCCGCGCTGGTGGATATGACTGAGAGCATCGCGAAAACCGTTGAGGGTGCCGCGTAATGGCTGGCTATGATATTCGCCAGGATAAGCCCTACCGGCGCGGCCTGATATTGGGACTGACCGTAGCCGAAATTATGATTTTGCTGATTTTCGTGCTGCTTATGGCGCTTGCGACTGCGTTGTCCAATCGGGATAAGAGATTGAAAGCGGCAGAGGACGGGACGGGTAGCCGTCTTGTTGAAGTTATGCAGTCCGAGTATCCGCAGGCACAAACACCCGATGATTATTACAAGGAACTGGTTCGTGCGATCGCAGACAGAAAAGCCGTAGAAAAATACGGAGCGAAAGCAACCGGCACCAAGATGTTAGCCGATGCAGACCTTGGACGGCAGGTGCGGGAAGCTGCCGATAAGGCCGGGAGCGATAAGCCCTATAAATTTGCGGAACAGGCTGTCACGCGCGCAAGCCTGGGGAAAAAAGGGGAATGGCCACCCTTTTTCAGCCTCAGCGAAGCCGGCGGCTATTATTTCGAAAGTGGCAAAGCCACGCTTCGGCCCGACTTCGAAGCAAAACTTAAGACGACTATCATCCCGTTACTGAAGCAATATATCGACGACTATGGGGTAGATGTTGTGGAGGTCATAGGCCACACGGATGAAGTGCCAATGGTTGGAGATAGCAATCTGGACCGATTGCTTATTCCGGCATCTGAAAATCGGGTGAACACCGAAGCGCTTCATTCCACTGATAATTCCGGACTGGCGATGGCTCGCGCAGTCGCGGTTATACGGATACTGCGGGCCGATCCCCGACTGTCGGGCACGACTATTTTACCGTTATCCGGAGCGCAGATGATCGTGCCGGTAGATAAGGTTGCAGACGGGAAATCGGCCGCCAGCGACCAGACCCGGCGCCGAATCGAAATTCGCTTAAGGAGGTCGACCAGTCAGGTGGCGACCCCGGAGAAACGCTGATGGATGCCATCGACCGAAATCTCGAAAGGATCGATGTCGCATTGCGCCGTAAGCGATTTTTCCTGGCAGTTCCGGTTGTAGAGCCTGAAAGCGCCAGATTGCCTTCGAATAACGCGTTAAGACCGGAATTCGTGTCACAGGCGGAGGACGTTGAATCCCCTGACGTGAATATCCAGGATATTGCCCCCCCTTCTTCAGAAGGGCATGGGCATTATTCGGATATGAGCGCCCACTATTCGGGTGAGCGCAGTCCCGAAGATATATCAACTTTTCCCGCCAGCGAGATATCCCGTGAGACACGCCCCGGTTTCGGGGCGTTCCTCCGTAAATTATTTGGTATTCGACGGGACTAACTGAAGGTGGCCAATTTTGCGCTCTGTTAAGCACAGGAAGAGGGGACGTTTCGCAAAGCCCGAAGGACCGTCGTTACGGCTTCGCGAGATAGGCTTAATAGGTGTCGGTCTGGTCTTCGCGGGGGCCGTGTTTCTTCTTCATGCGCCTCAGCGGAGCACCCCCTTATCTTTTGCGGGGAGCACGCTGTCGGAAAATCTAACCGAGCGCGCCGGGTCTGAACCATATCAGTTAAAAGACCCCGTCGAAGACCCGTCGGGCAGAGATTCGGCGGCCATGAGTAACGGGACATTCGCTAAGTGCGCTACAGTGCGTGTAACCTGTGTTGTGGATGGAGATACCTTCTGGCTTTCCGGTAAAAAAATCAGGATAGCCGACATCGATACGCCTGAAATCAGTCAGCCAAAATGTGACTACGAATATCAATTGGGCATGAAAGCAACGCGCAGGTTGATAGAATTACTGAATCAGGGGGCATTTGAGCTGCGTGAGGGCGGAGACCGGCCTGTCGACATGTACGGCCGGGAGCTATTGATAGTGGTGCGAGATGGTAAATCCGTCGGTCAGCAACTTGTAAACGAAGGGCTCGCCCGGAGCTGGACGGGACACAGGGAACCCTGGTGCTAATGCAATCCCCGATCTCCGATTTCGTTCGGTTCGCGGTAAGCCAGTGAAACGATTTTCGGAATAATATCCAGCCGTCGTCTGTGGTAAGCCCGGACAAGGCCCCGAAGCGGTCCGATATCGCTTCTGCTCCACGCGTCGGTCAGGTCCCTGAACTCGGCCTCTCTTTCCCGGACGCTGAAATCCGGCAACATACGAATCGGCCGCAGGCGGTCGTTCGTGCTGCTTATTGCGCGCCGGTGTTCCCCATTTCCGCCCAGGCCTGCAATAGCCCCGAACAACTGTTCCGTCCCGGCCACGATGTCCGATTGTACCTGAACGCCGATGTGCCGGAGATTCCGGCTCGTTTTGCCGACGGTGACAACATCCTGGTTCAGACAGTGATGGCGGATGTCCTGTCGCAGATGATATTGGGCGCGACGGAACTTGAAGACTGTGATGAGGTTCTTGCCGCGTGTGAAACCGGGCCGGTAGGTCAACAGGTCAGGGCGTGGATAGCCGATGCAGCCGTTATGCTTTGATCGGTCGCGAGCTTTTCAATAAGGTCGGCGGTGTTCATCAGTCAGTCCTTTCAGTGGGCGCCCCAAGGGCCACCATCGGACCGGGAATCACGGTGCGAGTCGGTCGAAAGGCAAATTACTGCTTTGAGGCAAGGGTTTCGGCCAGGACCGTAATCGTTTCTATTTGATCGTCGCTTAGGTTTGAACACGCACCAAGTAGACGTTGCAAACGTGGAGCGGACCCTGGTTCGACTACGCCTAGTAAGGCGTTTGGAGTCGTCAGGAGGGCCGTGGCGATATTTATCAACGTAGCCATGTCCGGCTCCCGATCTCCGGTGGCATAGTAGCCGTACCGACGAGAATCCATTCCCAGTTTTTCAGCAATTGCGGCGTCCGTAAGCTTCAGATCTTTCGCGCGCTGTTTTAAGTTTTTTGCGAGATTGGTCATCAGAACAATTTGTTCTGATTTTTCAAATAATTATATGAACAAGTTGGTCTATATGAAGACCAAATTAGTCTCCTGTTCGCGTTAAATCAGCGACGACAGTAGGTTTTCCAAGAGCCATTAGCCCGCGTTATTCTTGGTGGCCAAAGTTTCAGCTAAAGCCGTTACGGTGTCAATCTGGCTGTCATCGAGGTATGCGCATACGGCCAAGAACCGACTAAGGCGAGGATCGTGGCTTGGTTCGACAACGCCAAGTAAGGCATTCGGCGTTGTAAGCAGCGCTTCAGCAATCTTGATCAACAAAGCCGGGTCAGGGTCGTGTTGGCCCAAAGAATAGTAGCCATAGCGATGGGGATCAATTCCCACCCTTCTGGCTACCGCTGCATCCGTAAGTCGAAGCTCACGTGCTCGGCGCTTCAAATTTTCGCCCAGAACTTTCATCAGAACAAAATGTTCTGTTTCTGCGTGCATTCCCATGTTCAATATGGTCTACTAAAGGACCAAAACGGTCGCGTTTGGCGGCGCTTTTCGGTTTTCTCTGGTAGGGTGCGAAGTTCTATGTCGAGAGATCAGATACCTCTAAACAGTGTCGATCGACACGTCGGCGCCCGCTTGCGTGCACGCCGGCTTTTTGTCCAGATGTCGGAAGAGTGGTTGGCAGGGTTCCTCGGGATTTCCGAGGATCAGTTATGTGCGATCGAGGAGGGCAGGGCGCGTCTTAGCTGTGAAGACCTGCTTCATGTCGCCGATTTGATCCGTGTGACTGAAGCTTACTTCTTCCAGGGCTTCGGCGTAAAGGGGCTCGCAGGCGGTGACCCGGTTGTGAAAACCTCTTGGGTCCGCGATGTCGATCGCTGGTTTCGCGATCATGTGTCGCCGCATGAAGGTCTGTTTCTTCGGGTCGCGCGTCGAATGACCGGTAATCTGGAGACGGCTCGCGATCTCGTACAGGACGCCTATGCGGCCGTCCTGACCGGTGAGCGTTGGCGGTCGGTTGAAAACCCTCGCGCCTTTGTGCGCAAGGCGATCACCAATCTGGCCCTGGATGGCTTACGCCGGCAGAAGGTGGTGCCGATGGTGCAATTTGCCGATACCGAGTTATCAGCCTTGGCCGATGTGTCGCCCGATGCCTCTCAGTCTTTGTCCGATCGCGAGAGCCTTCGGCTAGTCCTGGCGGCGATCGAGAAACTGCCGGGGCAATGTCGGCAAATCTTTATCATGCGGCGGATCGATGATGTACCGCCGGCGGAAATCGCGGAAAGGCTGGGGATTGGAATCGGCACCGTCAAAAGCCAGTTGGCCCGCGGCATGGTCGAACTGCACAAGTACCTCGAAAATCATCGCAAAGCCGTCGATCTCAAGGTATGGGTAGCGAGGCGGGCAAGTGAAGAGACGCTTGACCGAACGCTCAAGGATCGAAAGCGGTGACCAGCAAGACCGAGCTGTCCGTAGACGACCGCCTCGCTGAGGCGGCCGAATGGCATGCCGACATGGAATGCGGCACGGGCGACCAGGCCGCATTTGAAGCCTGGCGCGACAGCGATCCGCGTAACGCTGCAGCTTTCGCGCGCATGCTCGGTTTGGCAGCCGAAGTCTCTCGCGTAAAGCCCGGACTCGGATATCTATTGCAGAGTGGTCCCGACCGGCGGATGTTCATTCAAGCAGCCGTCGCGTCTATTGGCGCGGTCGCCCTGGGGCTCGGCACCTTCGCCTTGATGCGGGGAGGGCGCGCGTCTGCGCACACGAATGTCGGAGAGCTACGGCAAGTTGGCTTGCCCGATGGCGGCCACCTGTCCGTCAACACAGATAGCCAAGTGGAATGGAAGTTCGACAGCAAGCAACGCGCGATCTGGCTGAAAAAGGGAGAAATCGCCTTATCCATGCCGGCCGATCCGCGCCCGATGTGCCTCTATGCCGGTAATAAACTGGTGCTTTTCGACGGCGGCAAGGTCAATGCGCGCCTACGCGACGGCGCGCTCGACTTGCTGGTGTTGCAAGGCGCCGTTCGCGTGCGCGAGGCGGCATCTTCGGCCGGTGGTGCCGTGACCGTTCAGCAAGGGGAAGCCGTCCTGGCGGGTTCGACCGTTTCGCGGACGCGAGCCATGACACCGGCCGATATCCAATTTGTCTCTGCCTGGCAGAGTGGACAGGTCTACTTCAATGGCGTCACTCTTGGCGCAGCCATCGAAGAGTACAATCGTTATTTGACCCAAAAGATTTCGATTGGAGATCCATCCATCCAAGGGATTCGCTTGGGGGGACGCTTTAATTCTCATGACCCCGCGGACTTTTTGGCATCCTTGCATGACGGCTTCGGCATCGTGGCGACGCATACCGCAGACGGCGCGGTGGTCCTCACCAAATAAAATATCGTCGGCTTTTCATAAATTTTAGTACCGATCAAAGCATCCGTTCGTCCCCTCAGTACGCGTCATAAAAACGTCACGCGGACAAAGGGGAATTACGAAAATGAGATCAAGCTCAAAGCGGGCCTGTGCCCGAAGTGTGTCCGTCTGCGCGCTCGTCTGTAGTGCGATTCTATTTGTTTCTTCGCCTGTCTTTGCAGAATCATCTGCGTATAAATTGAACATTCCGGCGGAAAACACCGCTCAAGCTTTGAATGATCTTTCCACGCAAACGGGAATGCAGGTTCTATTCCCATTCGATGTCGCGTCTCGGTCAACCGCGCCGACCCTGAAAGGCAACTATTCTATCCGTGACGCGCTAAGCCAATTGTTGACCGGCTCTGGCTTGGAGGTTGCCAGCGAAACCGAGCGAACGATCACCTTGCGTGCCGTCGCTCAGCCTGCACCACAAGGGGCAGAGGAGGCGCCGACCGAGGTGGTTGTAACCGGCTCGCACATTCGGGGCGGCAATCCGACATCACCCGTACACACGGTGACGCGCGCCGATATCGACGCCTCAGGCTACGGGCAAATCGGCGACGTTATGCGCAGCCTCCCAGAGAATTTCGCGGGCGGGCAAAACCCGGGTGTGCTCGCCGCCTCTGCCACCAACATCAACAATCTGAATGTCACCAATGCCTCAACCGTCAACCTGAGAGGCCTTGGATCGGATGCCACTCTGGTGCTGGTCAATGGCCATCGCCTGGCCGCCGACAGTTCGTTTCAGGGCGCGGATATATCGGGCATACCGCTTTCGGCCGTCAAGCGGATCGAGATTGTACCGGATGGCGCTTCAGCCTTATACGGCTCGGATGCCGTCGCCGGCGTCGCCAATATCATCCTGCAAAAGACCTTCAACGGGGCAGAGGTCAGCGCGCGAATGGGCACGACCACCCAGGGTGGCGGTGCCGAACAGACCTACAGCATGATGGCCGGCCACTCGGGCACCTCTGGATATGCCCTGTTGAATTTGGAATACGCCAAGCAGGACACCATCCTGGCGGGCGACAGGGACTTCGCCTCTGCAGTGGCGCCGGACGCGACCCTGATACAGCCGCAGGTCCGCCGTTCAGCCTTTATCAGCCTGGGGCGCGCTTTGAATGAGGCCGTGTCGGTATCGCTTGACGCCTTGTTGTCGGATCGCAATACGACCTACACCTCTCACGCCTATGTGGCCGATGACGGCTACACCGGCTGGACCTACACGCCGGCCTATTCCGTGACGGGCATCGTCGATCTGGCCTTGCCCAAAGACTGGAAAGGGCACGTGACCGCAGGCGCAGCGGGCAGCCGAAACAGCGCGGGCATCACTTATTTCGGTACAGATTATCGCAACTACAACACCAATAGCTTGCAGTATGTGGAAACGACCGCAGATGGCACACTCCTGGCGCTTCCCGGCGGGCCGCTTAAAATTGCCATTGGCGGTGGGTTGCGCGCCGAACACTTCCAACAAGGTTTCACTGGCGCCGCCAAGACACTTACGCCGTCGCGCCAGGTGGAATACGCCTATATCGAAGGTGAAGTGCCGTTCATCGCGCCGTCGGGCGACCGCACAGGCCTGCATGCCCTCGAACTCAATCTGTCGGCACGGACTGAACACTATAGCGATTTTGGCTCCACGACCAATCCGCGTGTCGGCCTGCGATATGTCCCGTTCAACGACCTGACGGTGCGAGCCAGTTGGGGCAAGTCCTTCAAAGCGCCATCCTTCCTCCAAATGTATCAGCAGGTGACCTTGGCGCTTTACAAGCCCGCCATACTGGGCGGCACCAATGACGGGACCGCCGCCATGCTGGTCTATGGCGGCAATACGAGCTTGAGACCGGAAAAATCAACCTCTTGGTCGTTGGGGGCCGACTACACCCCGGCGGCGGCGCCGGGACTCACGCTCTCGCTGAACCTGTTCAACATCGATTACACGGACCGGGTTGTTCAGCCGATCAACCCGTTGACCGCTGCGCTTTCGAACCCGCAGTTCACCCCTTTCCTCGATGTCGATCCCAGTGCAGGCACTGTCGAAAACCTGGTGGCGAACGCCTATTCCATGGATAACTACTCCGGGATGACCTACGACCCCAACAACGTCTCGGTCATTGCCTATGACAACTACCAGAATGCCACTGCCCAAACGGCGCACGGCGTCGATCTGAGCTATCGTCAACGCTTCGATCTGGGCGGCGGTGTGTTGGTCACCTTCGCCAACGCCACATGGCTGCACCTCGAACAACAGACTATCGAGACCCAACCGAGTGCCGTCCTCTCCGGCACCATCTTCAACGCCCCCGATTTCAAGGCACGCGGTGGTCTCACCTGGCACAGGGGCAGTCTGTCCGCGTCAGGCATCGTCAACTATCAGGGCGATGAGACAGATACTGGCATTACGCCAAACGGATCAGTCGCCTCCTGGACGACAGTGGACGCAAGTCTCGCCTATACCTTCGCGGGCAAATCTACCTTGGCCGAAGGCCTCAAGCTGGCTCTGTCCGTATCGAACCTGTTTGACAAAGACCCGCCCTACGTTGCCAGTCCCGCGCTGGCCTATGAAGGGCTGGCTTTCGACAGCACAAATGCGTCTCTGGTCGGGCGTTTCGTCAGCCTGACCGTCACCAAGGCGTGGTGACATGCGCCTCATATCGTTTGTTTCACCGATCGCCCTGGCGATCGGCCTCAGCTTCGGTGCTGGTGGGGTGGCCAATTCTGCCGTCTGCACCGGCCGCCTGCCGGCAATCCCGCCGGCAGGCGGCGAAAAGCGCCCCATCGTCGCCGATGATTTGATACGGCTGAGAGACATTGGACCCAAGCATCCGTCTGCGAATGATCCTATCTTGAGCCTGTCTCCAGACGGCAGTCGGGTGTCGTTCCAAATTCGTCAGGCCGATCCAGACACGGACAGCTATTGTCTGGCCATGCTTGTGATGCCGATCACGCCGGGCGGGACGCCTATCGTCGTTGATACCGGCGGCGAGTATATCCGTGTGAACCAGGAAATGGGCGATCTCACCAACTATCCCAGCGGCTATACCGAAATCATCACGCCGAAGTGGTCGCCAGACGGCAAGTTCATAGCGTTCAAGCGCCGCGACAAAGGACGAACCCAGGCCTGGGTCGCGGCGGTCGACGGGCATCTCTCGCGGGCTGTCTCCGATCTGCCGTTCGATGTCGAAGACATAGCCTGGTCCACTGACGCGCAGAGCCTGATCGTATCAGGCCGGCCGGGCTTGGATGACGCATCGAAGGCAATCCAGGCAGAAGGCCAAAACGGTTATCTGTTTGATGACCGATTTATACCCTTCGGAGGCAATGCGCCCTGGCCCCGTGACGATATCTCCAGACAAGCCTTTCTGATCAATGTGGCAACGGGGCACGCACAGCCCGCAACCGAAGCCGAGAAGGCGCACATATTCCCAACGCAGCCTGTAAGGGGAGCGGGGAAAGGTTCGCTGTCGATTTTGGGGCCAGCCGGTGACGTCGCCTGGACCGCGTTTTCTGACCCCAACAATGTGACGTCGCCTGAGCGTCTTCACGTCTCCGATGGCAGCGGCAAAACCTGGACTTGTGACCTGGCGATATGTGCAGGGACCCGGGCAATCTGGTGGCGCGGGGACGGGGAGATCGTTTTCCAAAAACTCGAAGGCTGGGCGCGATCCGAGACCGGGCTTTACGTGTGGAATTTTCATACTGACAAGGTTCGGCAGATATTACGGACGAAGGATCTGCTCGCCGGATGCCAGATCGGCATCAACGTCCTCATCTGCGGACACGAAGCCTACGCGCAGCCTCGGGAAATAGTGCAGATCGATCTGACGACGGGCCGTTTGCGGACCGTTTTTGATCCAAATCCCGAATTCAAGGCCATTGAATTCGGGCCGGTGCAACGCTTGCAGTACATCAACAGCTTCGGGGTGCCAGGTTTTGCCGACCTCGTCTTGCCGCCACGCCGTAAGCCTGGAGAAAAGGTGCCACTCGTCGTGGTTCAGTACCTCAATCGTGGCTTCCTCCGAGGCGGGATAAACGACGAAGTGCCAATCCAGTTATTCGCAGCCAATGGGATTGCCGTTCTCAGCTTCGAGGACACCTTGTCACCCGGGTCGGTCAAAGGAGGGGCGTCATGGGAGGCGATTAGCGCCTATGATCGGGTGAACTGGCTCGGCCACCGGAGTACCCAGGAACTGCTTGAGCTGGCCGTCAGGCGATCGATCGCGACCGGCGCTATTGATAGCAAACACCTCGGCATTACCGGTATCAGCGCCGGCTCCAACAACGCCCGGTGGGCCTTGTTGAACAGCGATCTGTTCTCTGCCGCAGCAATAGGGAGCTGCTGTGAAGACACAACTTCTATCTTCACCCTGTACGGCGAGCAGGGCGGGAACGAGATGCGGCGCTACGGCTATCCCGGACTGACGGCGGACGGGAAGGCCTTCTGGGCGCCATTTTCCATGCGCTTGAATGCCGGACGTATGAAAACGCCTTTGCTCATGGAACTGGCGGATCACGAGTACCTCGCGTCCCTGGAAAGCTATTTTTCCCTGAAAGAGCAAAGGGCCCCGGTGGAAATGTATGTCTTTCCCGACGAGTTCCACGAGAAATGGCATCCTATCCATCGACGGGCCCTCTACACGCGTAACCTCGACTGGTTCAAATTCTGGCTCCTGGGCCAGGAAGACAATACTCCGGCAAAACAAGACCAATATAAAAGGTGGCGAACTCTCCGCGCCAACCTGCCGAGGTCGGACGCACCCCCGGGGAATTAGGCATTCCCGCGTCCGTTTCGCGGCCCCGTTCTCGCCAATGGAACGGGGCCGTCTTTTCAGGCAATCCCGAATGTCTAAGGCAGCGCAGGACAAGGCACACGACGGGGGGCAGGCCTAAATTTCCACTTGCGCGGGGCATGAAAGCGGCGCTGGATGGGGCAACGCGAGCTGTAGGGGGGAAGCGTGCAGACACCACTCAATTCACAACGCCCGGATAAGGTGAAAATCTACGCCATCATCGGCGTTATCCTGGTTATCACCTTATTCGTCAGTTACTACGGTCAGGAAATCGACGCGGCCACGCCCTCCGAATTCCTGTCGCACCTCGCAAGCCGCGAGTTCTTAAGTTGGCATCGCTGGCGGCCTCTGTCGTTTGACGAGGCCGGCTGGGCTTTCTGCCTTATCTGCCTCCTCATCGTCGGCATATTTGGATATCTTCTACCAAAGCCGCCCGCCGGTCAGGCCAGGCGGGGATTTCGCCCGATTTTTTTTGGGTCTATAGCCGCGTTTTTGTTGATCTTCTTCGTCTATGCGCCGGTCGCTGGAGGGTTTGCTATCTACGCCGACCACCTGGCGGTCGAGAACCCGTTTCGCGATCTACAGGTGCGCCGCGTGAACATCGTGGACATCGACCATATCGAAATTGGCTGTCACGAAAGGATCGCCGGGCGGCACGCCCCGAATTGGCATGTCCCGTCCTACCGCATCGTCCTGCATGACGGCGAAGTGGTGTCGCTGTTGGACCTGGCAGACAGCGATTATGCGAATAATCAACTCATGCGCGCTGTCCTGACCTTCGATAATCAGGTTCAGGCCAGTGGCATACCCAAGCGCCTGCGGAAGAACATTTTCGGGGCCACCATGGGAGACCGCGGAAACTGTTATGCCGATATGGAGAGCGACTACAGCGACGACCTTAGAGCCGGTATTCGTAAGGCCTTCGAAGGCGGTTGAGGCCTCTTGAGCTTCGCCGGCATTTGAAACGCTATGGCTTCGGCGAAATCGCTCTGGTCTCCCAATGCCTTATCCACGCCTCGCATTCAGCTAAATCGGACAGGCGCATATGATCCATAGGGCTGATGAGCTTGCGTGAATCCATTGCTTTGGCAAGGGCATGGATATCTACAAGCCCCTCCGCGGCGAGGCGTCCCGTCGTCAAGCGATCGCGCACGAGATCCTTGTGCTGTTCCATCACGGAATAGGCAAAGCTGTTGGGGCCGCCCTTCGATGTACGTTCGATAAGCGATTGCGGGAGACGGTCCGAAAACGCGGTCCTGGCAACAGAACGATTGCGACCGCCGGCAATCCACTGCCACATTGGGATTCTAAGGCAGGTCTCCATGACGGGCTGGGAAAGCAAAGGGAGGATCTGTGGCGCATGGTTCCTGGGCAAACCGTCGATCGTACCCTGAATGGCGGCCAGCATGCCGACATGCACGGCCTTGCCGGGCAAGGGGTTCTTCGGCGCCCTTAGCCACGGATGAGAAAGCGCCGTTTCGGCGACCCTGGCAGCGGCCGGCCCCAGAAAGGTCATGTCGCCGTGCAGGCGGTAAGTCGGATCGGCTTTTCGGTATCGGTCAAACGCCATCTTCAGGACGGCGCCGACGCTGGCATTGTTTTGACGGCAGATGTCGTTGAGCGTCTGAAACAGGCCAAGGCTCAATCCTTCGGTACGGAAACGATCGACCAGCGCAGTCGCTGACTGCGTATAGCAAAATACATTGTCACCACCGATCCCACTGAAGAAGGCGTCGATGCCAAGTTTACGCTCCAGTTCGAAGCGAATCCCGTAATTACTTTGCCCGAAGGCATGCCCGATGGGGCGGGGCAGGTCGGCGGACAGGGCTTTGGTGAAATCGACAAGCTCGGCCCGATGAAAGGCTTCGACCAGAGGGACGTGGAGATGGTCACGCAAAATACGGGCAAAGCCACGTTCATCACCGCCGGCCTCGTTCGTCGCCAGAGTGACGCAGGTGATGTCGGCGCCGGCGGCAACCAGCCCAGCGGCCACGATCGAAGAGTCCAGACCACCCGATATACCGAGGAGGCTCCGCGGATAACGGCGCGCCCAGGCACCGATGCACCCCAGCACGATTTCCTCAAGTCTCTTGGCAAGTTGTCCGTCGGATTTGGTTCGGTCTGATATGGTGTAATCCCATGGCGACCAGACCTGAGATAGGACCTGCGCCTCCGGGGTTATCGAGAGACGGAACCCGCCCATAAGTTCCTTTAGCCCCCGAAGCCCGGTTTGAGCCGTCCGAACATCCGGGGCGTAAAGGTGATGCGCCAGAAATTCAAAGTCGACCTGAGGCACAAGATAACCGGCTTCGACCAGCAACTCAGGGTCAGAGGCGAATATGAATAGGCTGCCCTGGTCGAGATAATAGCAGGGCATGGCAGCCGACGGATCGCGGAGCACATGAAACACGCCCTGAACGTTGCGGATCAAGGCGACGTAGGCGCCCCAATAGCTGTCGATAAGGTGCTGGCCCGCTGAGTCCCGGACGGCTTGACTTGAGCGGCTATCCATCTCCTGGATAAGGTTGGGCTTGACCTCGCGGGTAAAAAGATCGCCGACAATCGCGCCGATGCCACCGGCCAGCGGAATAAGAGGCACGTTCGAATAGATGGTCAAACCAGGCGATTTGAACGCGTGCGGAAGCGACTGGCTCTGGCGGCAACTAGATTTTATTGGGGAGCGGTCGGTTTCGTGACAAACGAAAGCCAGGTAGCGTTGGGCCATGTCAAACCACCAGTATCGGCGTATAGGCCGAAACGTATTCGGCTGTGTCATTCAACACCGTTTCGCCATCCTGCACCCAGGCGTGCGCCGCAAAAGGCATCATGCGGACACCGAGGATCAGATCAGGGTAGAAATGTCGCTGACTGAGATACCTGACCATGGCGATCGACCAGCGCAGGCATTCGTCCTGCGCGGAGATGAAGCGTCTGGAGGCGGCATATTGCGCCACTGCGCGATCGGCTGTGGGATGATTGCCGGGTAAGGACCGATCCCGGTTCCGGGCTTTTCGGGTCCGAATTACGTCGATCAGGCGATGTAGGGGCTGCGTTTTCAGTGCACGCTTGGTTTGGAGTTGCGCGAGTATGGGCGCCAAAGGTGGCAGGCGCCCGATTGTTTGCTGTTCGAGGGCACGGTCGAATCGCGCCGGTTTGGTTGGGATAGGGGGGTGGCTGTTGAGGTTTGGCGTAGGGATGAGGAAGCCACGCTCTACCAGAGACGTGAACGCGGTTGGTTCAGTCACACGGCCATTGAGCCAGTCCTGCATGGCGGCATCTGCCGGTGCCGGTAACGCGAAATACCTGTCGCTGACCAAGTCGAGTAAAACGACACGCTCATTAGCGATACAGGCGTAAAGGTCGGTGCGAAGCGAATAGTCCATCGGAACCCCGGTTCGAAAAAGAGGCGGCGTATTGAACGCCGCCTCCCTTCGGTCAATCATTGCTCAGGCCAGGATTGGGCTTGTGCTGGGCGAGTTCGTCGGCTTCGAATTGGGTGTTCATACCCTTGGTTTCGACGCTGGCGGCGCCAAGGTCGACGACGTCCTGGAGTTCGGATTTAGTCATGTGAGTTGCTTTCGGGATGAGCCTATGTGTTGCCACCATCGAAATCAGTGGTCGCAGGGCTCGGATTTAGAGGGAGTAGGGGAGGCCGGCACAAGTCCGTCCTCCACCCGGCGATCAGTCGGCGGCGAGGCCCGGCACCAGCTTGTGCTGGGAGGTTTCGTCGGGGTCGTAGATCGTGTTGGCGCCTTTGGTTTCGACAGAGGCATTACCCAGGTCGATAAGGTCTTCGGTTTCATGATCGAACTTCGTCATGACAGTCTCCTTTGGTTTGAGATGAAAACCACGGTAAGTCGTGGCGTCCTGACTCTAAACCCGAACCGAAATGATCCCTCGGAGATCATTTGACGATTGTCCGAATATCAATCGGAGATTTTTCGAAAATCCCCCATCGTTGCGCAGTCTTTGCTATTGGGTAGTATAGTATTGTCGCTTCCAAGGCAGGTCGACATGGCACTCAGAGATCGGTTACGTGCGGAAAGCGCACACCGCATTATGGACGACATCGAGCCATTGATTGGCCGGGTCGAACCCGGTCTGATCGTGGAGGCGTTTCTCTACCTGTCGTGGGTGACCATGCAGGTCGAGACGGGCGTGAGCGAAGACGAGGCAAAGTCGGCCGTCGCGCGCATGCTCGAAGGACTCGTGCCTTTAGGGCAGGCGGTCAAGCTGGAAGGTCCCTCGCACTAAACTGGCGGTTCGGGCGGACCCGCATTCGCATAGAGCAAAGACACAGTCTTCGAGACATGAACCATGCGATGGCCGTGATACGCGTGTATCAGATCCTCTAACGCGTTCAGATCGTCTTTATCCCACGCGGCCCGCAATTCGGCGAGTTCGTGTGCCACGTCAACCGCGGTCTCGACCACACGGGCCGCGCGCAGGCGGTCGTTGAGGTTGCGAACGATCCGGACGGTTTCCGCATTCTGGTCCAGGCCGGCGATAGACAGGAAAATCGCTTCCGTGTGGTCAATGAGATCTTCCGAGACCATCGCAGGCAGGGATACGGGGCGCGCTGGTCCGCTACCGATGCTGGTCTGAATGGCAGACAGCAGCATGTGTCTGTTCGTCCGATATAGGTTCGCCAGGCGTTGCTCGTTCATCCACGGGATGATGTAACCTTCGTGCGGCGCGACTTCCAGAACGCCTTCACCGACCAACTGGCGCATCAGCATACGAATGGGTATCTTGCTAACCCCGAAGTGCGCCGCCAAAGCCTCGACATCAACGCGCTGCCCGGGACGCATGTGATGCGAATCCAGAGTTTGCTTTATCTCGGCATAGATTTGTTCGATGCGCAGTGGCTTGACCATTTCCGACCATCTTCCCGACGCGAAAGCTCGCTGGCTCTTTGGAACAGACAGAGCGGGCCTCTTGCGCCGTGCGGTAACTTAAGCCTTCACCTTAGTGCAATCCCGCATTGATTTCAACGTAGTGGCTTCCCGTGGGAGGGGAGGAGCGTAGGGAAACGGGGAGGGCGCCGGTGTCAGTCGCGCCGGTTCACCGAAGCTGACAACTGGGACAGCAGGCCTTCGCGGCGGTCGAAATACGCAGTGATGAGCGTCTGGAGGAGCGGAACATCCCGTCGGTTCCAGGCATCGGATAAGGCCTGAAACTCCGCTGCGCGATCCGGAATCACGGCGTCTTCCGCCAGGCGGACCTGACGCATCTGGGCATTCATAGCCAGCATGCCGGCTCGAACCGCCGGATCAGTGGCCGTAGCCGCCATTTCCAGAAACAGGCGATCCGTGGCCGCGGCGATATCCACGCGGTCGGCGGATGTGAATTCAGTGGGACGGGAGACCATGGGACCTCCATGACATGTGTCAGATATCCGATTTCACCAGTCTATTGAGCATCAGTCAAGTCTAAGGGGCGCCGCCCCTCGCGCGGTCAAGGGTCGCCTCGCGGTATCCCCAACCTTCCGCGCGCACGACTATTCGAGGAAGCCGTGTTGCGATCGCTTGTGCAGGCCGGGTGATCCCCCTCCGCAGGCGGCCCTGGCCCTTGCTACCCCCGCTCTCGGCGAGGGCCAGGGTTTCAGCGCGGCGTAGTGCCCGCTGAAACCCATAGCTCAAAGGAGAGTTCCTATGAATAAGATCACGCCAGTCGCCATCATTGATGCCGGTGTTCACACCCTGATCCCCCTGCGTCTCCTGCTGAAATCGCCCCGTAACGCCCGCAAGGCGCCGCACTCGCCGGAGTCGATCGAAGCCAAGGCGGGCAGCATCGCCGCCAAGGGCATCCTGCAAAACCTCGTGGTCGAGCCGGAACTGGATGAGAATGGGGCCGAAACCGGCAAGTACCTCGTCACCATCGGGGAGGGGCGGCGTCTGGCGCAGTGCCTTCGGGTCGAGCGCGAGGAAATTACCGATGACGAACTGATCCCCTGTGTGATCGACACCACCAACGACCCGCAGGAAATCAGCCTGGACGAGAACGTCACCCGCGAAAACATGCACCCCGCCGATCAGTTCGACGCGTTCCGGGCCCTGAACGCAGAACGGGGCATGAGCGCCGAAGACATCGCCGCCCGCTTTGGCGTCACCGCCAGGACGGTCAAGCAGCGTCTCAGCCTCGGCGCGGTCTCGCCCAAACTGATGCAGGCTTACCGTGATGACAAGTTGACCCTCGGCCAGTTGATGGCGTTCTGCGTCAGTGAAGACCATGGCTTGCAGGAAGGCGTCCATGATCGGCTGACGGAATACCAGTCCGAACCCCACCATATTCGCCGTTTGATGACGCAGAGCAGCGTCCGGGCCGATGATCGCCGCGCCAAATTCGTTGGGGCGGAACCCTATATCAAGGCCGGGGGGCGGATCACCCGCGATCTGTTCACCGAAAACGATGGCGGGTACTACGAAAACGCAACCCTGCTGGACGAACTGGTAATCCAGCGTCTCACCGCCATTGCCACCGGCATTCAGGGGGCGGAGGGTTGGAAATGGGCCGAGGCCCATTTGGATTTCCCGTACAATAACGGAATGCGCCGCGCCTATCCGAAGACCCGTGAGTTGTCGGAGGAAAATAAAGAGGCTTTACAGGCAACGCACGAGGCCTTGTTCCGGTTATCGACCGAATACGAAACCTTTGAAAATTTGCCGGAAGAGGTCGATGCGCAGATGTACCAACTGGAAAGTGAGATCGTGCGTTTGGAGGGGCTGAACTCGGCCTTTGACGATAACGATATCTTGCGCGGGGGCATCATCGTTAGCCTGGCCCATGACGGTACGGCCAAGATCGAGCGCGGTTTGATCCGCATGGAAGACCTCGCCCCGGCACCTGAGCCGGAATCACGCCAAATGGCCGAAGGCGGCGATGGCGGCGATTTCCGCGACGATCAGGACGGGGACGCACCCGTGGTCGATGACGACGAGGAGCCTGAACGTCCGCTGTCGGAAAGCCTGACGCGCGACCTGACCGCCCATCGCACGGTCGCCTTGCGTCTCACCTTGGGCGAACAGCCGGAACTGGCGGCGCGGGCGCTGGCCTATGCCTTAGCGCTCGATATTTTTTATGGTCGTCACGCCGATAGTTGCCTTGAAATCCGTATCGCCAGCGCCGACCTCGCCGGGTGTGCCGACGACTATAGCCAATCGCCTGATGTGGAAGCCTTGCAGGTTCGTCATGACGCTTGGGCGGCGCAACTGCCGGGCCGTCAGGACGATCTCTGGACCTACATGCTGGCCATGGAACCTGAAAGTCTGGGCGTACTGATCGCCCATTGTGTCGCACTGACAATCAATGCCGTACGCCAGCCCTATAGCTGTCTTAACGCGCTTGATTTTGCCGATAAATTGGCCAGCAGCTTGGCACTCGATATGACCGGGCACTGGCGTCCGACTGCTCGCAGCTATTTCGGGCGGGTGACCAAGGGGCATATCGACAGAGCTGTCCGTGAAGCCAAGGGCGATGAAGCCGCCGAGCGGCTGAACGGCCTTAAGAAGGCCGAAATGGCCGAGGCTGCCGAGGACCTGCTGGCGGGCACCGGCTGGCTTCCGGCCCTTTTGAAAACGCCGGTGATGGTTTTGGACGGGAAAGAGGAGGAGACCCCGGACACGCCGGATGTGCCGGAGGAAACGGACCTGCCTGAGGCGGAATAGCGAACCGGCCGAGGCCGCGATGCGGCCTCGGCTTCTTTTTTTTGCAAAATGGGAGATTGAAAATGAGCGATCCTATTGGAAAATGCCGGTCCAACTATTTTGAAGTGAAGGACAGGGGCGCATTCGAAGCGTGGATTTTGCAATTCGATGTGGAACTCGTCTGGGTGGCCGACCGGGTGCCCGCAGGTTTTCCTGTGGGGCTTGTCGTGTCAGGCTAGGTTGGCCTTGGGCGGGACCACAGCAGAGTGAATGTGGCGGGCGCATCCGTGGGAAACAAACTGGGAAGCGGATTGAAGGCGCGGATCGAGCAGCTTGCCGGAGACGAAAGCCTGAGCGGCGCGGCTGGTCTTTTTCGAGCCGCCGCCGATCTCCGCCACCCCGGCATAGACGCGATGGGGCCAGGAGGCAACCGCCAGCATTGGTGTCAGCCGGAAGGTGCCGGCGCGGCGGCTCAAGGCGGCTGAACGGCCCGGTGTAGGTGTCGCCCGCCTGGGTCGGTTCCGGAGGCGATGCGTTGCCTGGTGTCCCCCCTTTCCAGAAGGCGAGCACGCGCCAAAGCAACCTCTCAATTGGGGTCTGAGCGCCACCGCCCTTTAGCGCGCAACAGCGGCAAGCCGCTGTCTTCCACTCTGTTCCAGCCCTGCGGGTGCGCGCAGGCCAGTCCCGTTCTCACGACCGCCATCGAGGTCGCGATTGGCGCGGCCCGATCTGAAAAGGAGTGACACCATGCAAATCATCGGCTCTGCGACCAAGACGGGCGACACCTACACCGGGACGCTCAGGACCATGAACCACACCGTCAAGTTTCGGCTGACACCCAATGCCGGCGGTTCCGAGCAGGCCCCGGACTATCGCGTCTATGCCGGTGCAGCGGAGATCGGCGGCGGCTGGAAAAAGACCAGCAGCACCGGCCAGGACTTCATTTCCATCAAGCTGGACAGCGCGCCGAAGCAGGCCGCTGTAACCCAGCCTCAATAGGAGAGACACAAATGAAACTCAAATACCTGCCCGACGAAAGGGTCATTATTCAGGAGGACCCGGATCGCCCGATCATCGCCAGCCTGACCATGGCCAGCATGGAGGGAATAACCGTCCTGGTCCTGGCCAAGGCCATGGCGGAAGCTCCGGCGCTTGTCTGCCTGCTCGATTCCCTAATGGACATAGAACCCGACGATTACGGGGACCGGACGCTTTCGACAGAAGGAATGCAGCCGATCCGTGAAGCGCTGTCGGCTTTTACCCTGTCCGATCTCGTTGCCCTCACGCATTTCACCCACATCATGAAATAGGAGCAAACCGTTATGAATAGCTCAATCATCATACCCAACACCGCGCCTGTTTCAGGGGCTTTCAAAGTCGATATCTCACGCGGCGGTCACAATGGGATCGTATCTTCACAATGGTTTAGCCGCCCGGACGACCAGCGGTTTTTGAACCTGGACGACCTCTATGAAACCACACGCAAACGCGCCGAAGGCGCGCACGTCCGCACGGTTAAAAGTGATCAGGTCAGGGTAGAGGCCGACCGCGACGATACCGAGTCCTTGCGTCTGATCTTACCGGGTCGGGACGCCGAAATTGTCCCTACCCATTGGAGTTTCGGCCAGTTGTGCAGCCTGGTCGCGGCCCCCAGCACCTATATGCGGCAACTGCCCGCGCCGCTGGCCGGGATCAACCTGCAACACGGCCTGTTAGCCCATCGCGCCGAACTGATTAAGTCACTGGAAACCGATGACGGGCGGGTCGAATTGCGCGCCGTAACCGGCCCCGACTATGGCCGTATCTGGGATTATGAACTGGTCGGCGCGGTCCGCAAGATCGCCGGAAATGGCACGGGCGATACGCGCTGGAAAGTGCCCGGTGTACTGGATTGGGGAACCATGACCCACAATCCTTATGTCGATGTGACCAAGGAAACGACCACCCTTTACGCCAGTGACCGGGATGTGTTCGTGTTCCTTGTGGACGACACCCACCCCATTGAGGCGGGCCGTTTGCCGAATGGCGAGCCGGACCTTTACTTTCGCGGGTTCTATGCGTGGAATTCGGAAGTGGGGTCGAAAACCCTTGGCATTTCCTCGTTTTATCTGCGCGGCGTTTGCCAAAATCGCAATCTCTGGGGTGTCGAAAATTTCGAGGAAATCACTATTCGCCATAGTAAATTTGCCGCGCAACGCTTTGCCTACGAAGCCGCCCCGGCCTTGACCAGCTTTGCCAATTCTTCGCCCGCGTCCTTCATAGCCGGGATCAAGGCGGCACGGGAACGCATTGTCGCCAAGGACGATGACGACCGCGAAACCTTCCTCCGCAAACGCGGTTTCTCAAAGTCGGAAACCGCCAAAATCGTGGAGACCGTGCTTAAGGAAGAAGGCAAGAAGCCCGAAAGCATCTTTGATTTCGTGCAGGGGATTACGGCATTGGCACGTCAAAAGCCGCATCAGGATAGCCGTCTTGAACTGGAAAAGGAGGCTAAAAAGTTGATGGCGGCTGTCGTCTGATCCAGCCGCAACAGTAGGGCTTTGTCGCCGGGAAAGCGTGCGTTCCCGGCGGCTCGCCATGCCTGCGGCATGGCTCGCGGAGGGAATTTGCGAAGGTGCGTGTTCACCATGAACGCGAGAAAGGTCGATCTCGAAAACCCGGTATTTCCAAGCGTCCCGGCATCACGTCCTGACCGGCATCCTTGCGCTTGAACCCGTCCGTGGGTTTGGCAAATCGCAAGGAAAGTATCATGGTCGACGAAATCGCCAGGGCTCAGCACGCCAAGAAAGGCAGCCCATTTCTGAACACCGCACAGGCCGCCTTCTATGTTGGCTTGTCATCCCGTACTTTGGAAAAAATGCGCCTGAAAGGCTACGGGCCGCGCTTCCGCCGCCACGGACGTTATGTACGTTATCACATTGACGATCTTGATCTCTGGTCACTGGGGGATCTTACCGAAGCCGCGGTGGCGCTGGAGCGGCGCCGATGAACCGGAAACGCCTTTCCGTGATAGCGGCAATGGTCCTTGGCGCCGCCGGCCTAAGCGCCGCAAGTCTAATCTCGGGGCATCCGCGCGTCATCTATAATGCCAGCGCGAGCGTGCCGCTTGGCTTTTATGCCGTTGCCCCAAATGGGAACCTGCGACGGGGCGATCTCGTGCTGGTCCACACGCCGGCGCAGGTGCGTGACCTGGCCGACCGGCGTCACTATCTCCCGCGCACGGTCCCCATGCTCAAACACGTGGCGGCGCTCAATGGGGATGTGGTCTGCGCGTCGGGCAGGATGATCTTCATCAATGGAAATTGGCGGGCCGAGCGCGAATCTCTTGACCATTTAGGCCGTGAATTGCCGACTTGGCAGGGATGCAGAACCCTGGGGGCAAGGGATTTGTTCCTCCTGAATCAGGACGTCCGCGACTCCTTCGATGGCCGGTATTTCGGCGTGGTCGATAGAGGATTGGTCATCGGCAAGGTGAGGCCGCTATGAGAGGGCGCGTGGGTGTTCTTCTAGTGCTGTTCGTCGCCGCGCCCGCAACAGCCCAGACCGGCGGTGCGGAGCAATGGTCTGCCTATATCGACGACGCGGCCCAACGCTTTGCCTTGCCGCGTGACTGGATTGAACGGGTGATGATGGCCGAAAGCGCGGGACAAACGACGCTGAACGGACACCCCATCCAGTCGTCGGCGGGCGCCATGGGGCTGATGCAACTGATGCCGGCGACCTACCAGGACATGCGTTTGGCCGAAAATATCGGTGCTGATCCCTTCGATCCCCACGACAATATCCTGGCGGGGGCGGCTTATCTGCGCCGCATGTTTGACCGATACGGGTATCCCGGTTTGTTCGCAGCTTACAACGCGGGGCCGGGACGTTTCGAGGCCAGCTTACGCGGCCTGCCATTGCCACGGGAAACCCGCGCTTATGTGCGGAAAGTGACAGTTTCACAGGCGGCTTTATCCGCCAAAACAGGCCTATTTGTCCCTATATCCGGAGTCCTAACAAACCCCATGGCCGCACCGACAAACGCGCTCTTCGTGCCGTTAAAATCTGCGATGTCTGCGGCTGAAACGCCCAATTTGCCGCCGACGGCCGAATAGGCCCGTGTGGGACGGATGAAGCGAGGGCGTAATAGGGGCGAGGGGAGCGGAGAGGGAGGCACGGCAAGATAAAAGCGGCATCTCTTCGAGAGGCCTAAGTCTTTGTCTGCACATCGAAAAATTGGGAGATAGGCGCGGGGCGGCACGAGACTGGCGCGCGCAAGGCATTGATCTTATTGATAGAGGAGTCTCGCGACATGCCGGGTGACAAACCCTTTGAACCCCGTTTAGGGCGAATGCGAACCCAGACCTATCGCGGCAAGGTCCTCCACGCCGTCAACCGGGCGGGAGGTAAACTGGCCGGGCAAAAGAGCCGGTTCGGCGGCGGAAAATACAGTCGTGGTGCGGGGATCGCCCGCGTTCTGTCCGGTGCCGGATTAACAGGTGTCCGATCCCGCCGTGTCGTGGTCAAGGCAAGGATCGTCAAGCTGGCCGGGAAAGGACTACGGGCCGCGTCAGCCCACCTGAATTATCTGCAACGTGATGGGGTCACGCGGGACGGGGACAAAGGACAGATGTATGGCCCGAAACTAGACCAGGCGGACGCCAAGGACTTCATGAGAAATTGCGCGGACGATCGGCACCAGTTCCGCTTCATCGTTTCGCCGGAGGAGGCGGACCAGTATGACAGCCTGATGCCGCTGACCCGGAAAGTTATGGCGCAGATGGAACAGGACCTGAAAACATCG
>CAMLIY010000004.1 GCA_946480125.1 uncultured Asticcacaulis sp. | reverse complement strand
AAAAAGGGGGTCTTGACGATGGCTGCATGGGACGTTCCCGTGGTGGGCTGACCACTAAAATCCATGCCGTCGTCGATGCTGAAGGCCGCCCCATTGCGCTCGATCTGACCGCCGGGCAAAAGCACGATAGCCAGATGAGCCTTCCTATGCTGGGCGCGATGAGACAGGGCACGATCGTGCTGGCCGACAAGGCCTACGACACCAATGCCCTGCGCGCCGCTGCTGATCAGAAGGAGGCCTGGGCCAATATTCCAGCCAAGTCCAACCGCAAAGATAGCTTCACCTTCTGCGGCTGGGTATACAGACAGAGAAATCTCGTCGAACGCTTCTTCAACAAACTCAAGCAGTTCAGAGGCATTGCCACCCGATACGACAAAAATCCCCTGAACTTTCTTGCAGCCGTAAAAATCGTTGCTACACGCATCTGGATCAGGGCGTTATGAGTCTACGGCCTAGGGTTAAAACCTAATCAGCCTATTGATTTAATGTGCGAACATTGATTCTCTTCGCCTTTGTTCGAGGAGACGAAGCAATGTCTCATGAGTTTTGGCTTAGTGACGCACAATGGTCGGCAATCGAGCCTGTCTTGCCAAAGGTCTATTCCGGATCACGACGAGATGATGATCGTCGGATTATCAGCGGCATCATTCACGTTCTAAAATCCGGATGCCGATGGCAGGATTGTCCCTCTACCTACGGCCCGCCGACGACAATCTATAATCGGTTTCACCGTTGGTCGGGACGGCGCATATGGCACAAAATGCTGGAGGCTTTGGTCAAAGCTTTTCCTGACGATGAACACATGATCGATTCTACGACCGCCAAAGCTCACCGTTCCGCCGCAGGCGGAAAAGGGGGGCGCACAACCAGGCCATCGGCCGCTCACGCGGTGGCCGAACAACTAAAATCCACGTCATAACAAACAGTTGCGGAAAGCCCTTGGCCTTTGACGTGACCGCTGGCCAGTTGGGAGATATTCGCGCAGCCTTGCCGCTTATCGCTCCTCTGCCCAGAGCGAACTCTATCCGCCGATGCTGCTTATGACAGTGATGGTTTGCGCCGCTTCTTGATGGAGCGCGGAACCACACCTGTCATTCCCAACAATAAAACGCGAAAGCGGTTCCATCCGTTCGATCCCATCGCCTACAAAAAGCGCAATCAGATCGAGCGGATGTTCTGCCGATTAAAGGATTGGCGACGTGTCGCCACACGATACGATAAACTCGCAGCCAACTTTGCTGCCGCAGTTGCTATTGCTATCGCAATTACTTGGTGGGCTGATTGAGTCTCGAACCTAGACACTAAAATGAGATAGTCTTCATTAGACAGGCTAATAAATAGGCGTCTGCGCTTCACCTAAAATCGCGGCTCCGATGCTGGAGCTGCGCCCTCGCCTCCGCCGTCAATCGACGATCGAAATGCGGCCCGCCGTTTCGGAATTCGTCGCCTGGCTGGTGAGGCGGGTTCAATGCCGTGTCGCGATCGCCGATCTCGGCCAGAAGATGGGAAAGATCGACAATAGAGCGGGCAATCAGATGGACGCACTTCCCTTCCCGCTGAATGAACCCCGTCACCAACATCAGGCTTGCGCCGTACAGAGCCTGGCAATGACCTTGACCTACCTTCTCCCAGACAATGACATTGGCATCGCCAGTTTCATCCTGAAGCGTCACGAAGATCACGCCCTTGGCCGTGCCGGGTTGCTGGCGGACCTTGACCATACCGGCGACGGACACGTAGCGTTTATCCTTGGACTCCATGGCCTCATCGCAGGTGATATATCCGCGCTCGGCCAGGTCTTCGCGCAGGAAGGCGACGGGATGCGACCGGAGGCTAAAGCCAACCGTATTGTAGTCTTCGACCACTTCCGCGCCGGCCGTCATCGGCTTGAGATCGAGCCCGGCCCAGTTTGTGTCGGCGATGCCCCGGCCGTTTTCATCGAGCACGAAGTCGAACAGCGACATTGTCTCGTCACGCAGGTTCTTGACCTCCAGAAGCGCATCCCGCCGCTGCTGCTTAAAGCTTTCCAGGAAGACGTCCGCCTTGGCCAATTTCTTCAGGGTGGCGACCGGGGTTAGGGATCGGCGCCAGAGATCTGTGATCGATTTATAAGGCGCCTCGCCACGACGCATGATCAGATCTGCGATATCCGCGCTACGGATACCATTGATCAGGCGATAGCCCAGCCGAACGGCCAGTTTCCCCGGCTTTGTCCCCGGCTCCAGGGTGCAGTCCCACCTGGAATGGTTTGCACAAAAGAAGCGGATTTCGACGCGGGCGCGTTCGGCTTCACGGATCAAATCGTCAGCCGCATAGAAGCCCATGGGTTGGGAGTTCAGTATGCCGGCCAGGAAGACTTCCGGATGATGGCATTTCATATAGGACGAGGCCTCGGCAATAATGGCGAACGCGAAGGCGTGGCTTTCCGGAAAGCCGTAGGAACCAAAGCCATTGAGCTGATTGACCAGCCCCATGGCAAACTCTTCCGTGTAGCCGTTCCTTATCATGCCATCGACGATCATCTGGGCGACCTCGCCCAGGCCATCCGTAGCCTTGAAGGTTTTCTGCGCTTTACGCACACGTTCCGCCTCCCCTGCAGACAGACCGGCGCAGACCATAACCACTCGCATCGCCTGTTCCTGAAACAAGGGCACGCCCTTGGTCTTCCCAAGAATGCCTTCCAGTTCCGGCGTCGGATATGTGACTTCCTCCTCGCCATTAAGACGCCGCAGATAGGGGTGGACCATATCGCCTTGAATTGGGCCTGGTCTTACGATCGCGACCTGAATGACAAGGTCATAGAATGTGCGCGGCCGCGTCCTTGGCAACATGGACATTTGCGCCCGGGATTCAATTTGGAAGACCCCCGTCGTCTGGGCGGCGCAGATCATACGGTATGTCTTGGGATCTTCAGGCGGAATGGACGACAGATCCATATACAGGCCCTTATACTCCGCCAACATATCGAAGCAGCGCTTCATGCAGCTCATCATGCCCAGGGCCAGGCAATCGACCTTCATCCATCTCAGGACCTCGATGTCGTCCTTGTCCCACTCGATGATCTGCCGATCTTTCATACGGGCCGGTTCAATCGGCACCAGTTCGTCTAATCGGTCGTGCGTCAGTACCCAGCCACCGGTATGCTGGCTGAGTTGCCGCGGTACATCGAGCAGCAAAAGATGCAGCTCGAACGCCAAACGCAGACGGCGGTCCTGGGTATTCAGCCCCAGCCCTTCGGCTGCCTCCTCCGTCCAGCCGTCATGGTGGAGGCGCCGGACTGACGACGCCAGTTGTTTGACTGTGTCCTGTGGGAAGCCGAGCACCTTCAGCGTATCGCGTAACGCCTGGCGCGTTCGGAAACGGGTCACGACCGCGACAATGGCTGCCTTCTCCTTGCCGTACCGCTGCGGAATCCATTGCATGATGGGTTCGCGGTTTTGGTGTTCGAAATCGACGTCGATATCTGGCGGCTCCCTCCGCTCCGCCGACATGAAGCGTTCGAACAGGAGGTCATTGCGATCGGGATCTACCGGTGTAATGCCCAAGACATAACAAACGCAGGAATTGGCGGCCGAGCCTCGCCCTTGATAGAGCACATCGATGGACTGGGCGTATCTGACGATGGAGTGGACCGTCAGGAAATATGGAGCGTATTCCAGCTTTTCGCTCAGTTCCAGCTCCCGCCGTAGCAGCTCCATGACCTTGGGCGGCACGCCATCCGGATAACGCCACTTGGCGCCGGCCCAGGTATGGCGCTTTAAGGTTTCCATGGCCGACATGCCGGGCACCACACACTCGTCCGGATACTGGTACTGAAGATCATCCAGACTGAACCTGCAGCGATCAGCGAAATCGACGGTGCGCTGAAGCGCCGGGCCGTAATCCGAGAATAGCCGGCCCATCTCCTCAGGAGATTTCAGGTAGCGGTCGGCATAGAGGTTGCGCAGTTCCCCCATGGTATCGATTGTGCAGCGGTTGCGGATGCAGCTGACGACATCGTGCAGCATGGCGCGTTTGTGCGTGCTGTAGAGCACATCGTTGGTGACAAGCGTCGGCACCCGGCATCTGGCGGCCAGGTTCGACAACTCATGTAGGCGCAAGTGGTCGTTCTGCCGCCTACGCAAGGTCAGCGCCATATAGGCACGGTCGGCAAAGCACGCCTTGAATTTGCTCAGACGTTGCGCACACAGTTCGTCCGCTTCGTCGGGGATGAAGATGGCCATCAGTTGATCGCTGAAGGCCTCCACATCTGGCCAGTCGATCAAGCACTGCCCCTTCCCGCCTCGCGTCTTGCCGAGCGTCAACAGACGGCACAGATTGGCCCAGCCTATCCGGTTTTCCGGATAGACCAGCAAGGACATGCCGTCTCTCAAAGCCAGATGGCAGCCTGGGATCAACGCCACGCCTGTGTCCTTGGCGGCAACGTGTGCCCGCACCATGCCGGCAACCGTGTTACGATCTGCAATCGCCAGACGCTCCATCCCCCACGCCCGAGCTTGTTCGAACAAATCGCTCGGCGAACTGCATGCCCGCAAGAGCGAGAAATAGGACATGCACTGAAGCTCAACATAAGCTGCCATGCTCAGCCGAATTTCCCCTGGAGATACCAGTCCAATGACCCCGTGCCTTCGTGCTGGCCATCACCGCCCCGGAACACCCAGAAGCGCTCCCCGCTCTCGACTTCCAGGATGAAATAGTCGCGGACCTTGCCGATCTCCTTGTCACTCACCCACCATTCGCCGTGCACGCGTTCCGGCCCATCGGCGCACAGGACACTGTAGCGCTGCCCGCGCCAGGTGAAGGCGCGCGGCGGATGATCCGGTAAAGCGGCCAAGGTTTGGATGTGCTCCGGTGGCCGATACAGACGTTGCGGACGGCGGAACTTGGCATTGCGCCGCGCGCCGGTCTCAGTCGAAGTGGGCGGCAGGCATCGAACCGCCCGTTCCGGAATATCCGTGGCCACGGCGACCGCACGATAAACGCTGTCAGCGCCATAGCGGTTGGCAAAGGTGTCCCAAAGATCTTCGATGTCCGGCCGGGGCGGCGCCGCAAAAGACGCCGCCGCCTGCTTAAGCGCCAGCGGTTCGACAAAGGCGGCGGTCATGGTCATTTTATCGACGCCCCAGCCCGGATCGACCGTCTCTATCTTGTCGCACAACAGTTTGGCCAACCGCTTCGGTTCGCGCACCGGCTTGGCTGTGGCGACAAAGATGGTCTCGATCTTGTTGTCGTTACGGGTAAAGTGCAGATCAAGACGCTTTACGCCCAGCCCCGCCTCTTCCAGCTTTTCGCATATCTGTTCGGTCAGGCGGCGCGTGTATTTATCCAATGTCTCTGGCGCGCTGATCGGTTCCGCGAAAATCCGCTGCACGCGGATCAGTTCTGGCGCATCCACAGGCTCGATGGGTTCCGGCACCCGCCCGAACGCCTGATCGATCCGTTTGATCAGGGCGAGCCCAAACGTCTTGGCCAAGGGTGGTCTGGGACGAGCCGCCAGTTCCCCGATGGTGTCGAGGCCTAGTACGCGGAGGTCAGAGATCGTGTCTGCCGGCAAACGAAGCGCTGGCACCGGCAGCTTTTGAATGACCTGGCCGGAGGTGCCTTGTGGTACGATCAGCGTGGTGTGCCTGCTGAACCGAGCCAGGGCATGGGCCGCGCCCCAGGTATCGGCCAGCACCGCATTTGCCGTGATGTGAAGATCGACCAGGCGTTTGACGATATCGGCGACAAGACCGGCTTCATCACCGTAAAGATGAGTGGCGCCCGTGACATCGAGGATCAGGCCGTCCGGCGGATCGGCAGCCACGATCGGCGAATAGAGGCGCAAGGCCCAGATGGCCAGCTTGTCCAGCGCCTGCGCGTCCGCCACGGGATCGGCATCCATGATCGTGAGATCGGCAAACAGCGATTCCGCCTTGGCTACCGGCATGCCGACCCGCACGCCGATCTGCAAGGCCAGATCATCGCAGGCCATCACAATACGCTTGCCTTTGACCAGTCCTTTAAGGACCAGTGCCTGGTCAGCCGACGGCGCGGCGCGTCCAAGGCTGCGTCTCAGCCGCTCGGTCGGCCACATCGGCAGATAGACTGATAAGACCCTTCCCATTGCACGCGTCCACTTCGAAATCCATATCCTCCTGCCCGCCCCGGCAGCGCATTAGCTCCAGCATCCATCGCGCCCGGCCAACGCCACGGGTTGGAAGTTTGGCTGAGTTCAGCTCTGTGACCCGCCATCGGGTGAAGGCCGCCGTCGGGAGGCCGAACTCCCGGGCATCGACGGACTTTCGCCACCGCCGCAGCGCGATGGCCATTGTTCCGGATTGCTCTGCCGCCAGTTGGAGGCGCTGGGAGGCCACGGTCGTAAAGCTGCTCAGTTCGCCGACGACGGCCGTCAGCCCGCCGTGCTTCAGCGCCTCTTCAAAACCCTTCAGCAGCGAGATTTCATCGCGCGGTTTGAAGAAGAACACCTGATCGTCCCAGAGGCCCGATTGCGCCAGGGCCGGTGGGAACAGATCCGATGTCGTATGGCACCACAGGACCTTGCCACCAGTCCGGGCCGCGATGCCGGCAACGAACGCCGCTGCCACCGCGCCGTCTACTGCGCCGGCGGCGCCGCCAGCAACCTCATGCAGCGCACCCATCGCAAGTCCTCGCCCCGGTAGCTTGTCATCGATCTCGGTGACATGGAATGGTAGCGCCGATCGGGCGCGGGCTTGGACGCGTTCAATGCCTTCGATCTGCTGGCGGAGGTCTGCGAGCTTGGCCGTACTGGCGGGAGGCATGACATCAAGGGTCCTTTCTGAACTGGAAATGGATAGTTTTTAGAAATTATGTTCCCTTTTTGTTCTTGTAATTTAAAAGAGTCAATACGTACTGAGTCGGTGATTCGTCGGCCTGATTGTCCACAGCTCTGAATCGGATGCGGATTCTACAATCCGAACAGGGACTTAATCTGATCTTTGCACTTTAAAAAAAATCTGTGCTCAAACTTCCGGGCGCATGCCTGCGGCAATTCTGCTGGTGCGGAGGACCAAGGTGTCGCCACCTTGCAGAGCACATCAAATGCGATAAAGATAAGACATCGCTGTAGCAGATGCGGCAGGCAATTTGTTTTCACGAGGCTTCAGGATGGCATTTGACGACACGGGCATTAATCCGATCGACCTTCATGTGGGTGGCAGGGTCCGCACGCGTCGCAAGTTCCTCGGGCTCTCTCAAAGTGACCTCGCGGACGCGATCGGCCTGACTTTCCAACAGGTTCAGAAGTACGAACGCGGATCAAACCGGATCAGCGCTTCAAAGCTTTGGGATATATCCAAGGTTCTCAAGGTTCCGGCATCATATTTCTTCGACGGCTATGCCGAGGGGGAAACCCTTGATGGCTTCGAGACATCCGACTCCGAAAAATTCGTCCATAATTTCCTTATGACGACCGAAGGCATTGAACTCGCAGAAGCTTATCCACGCATTCGGTCGACAAAGCAGCGGCGCAAAATCTTGGACCTGGTGCATGCGCTCGCTGAGACAACCATCGCCTAAGGGCGCGCCTCACGGCATTGCCAATCGTGCCTTCGTCGCGGTGATCTTGGCCTGGACGCTTCTCATCGCGCTTCACTTACGGAGCATTACGACAAACCAGACAATTTGAGACTCCCGGAAGCGTTGCCAGGAACAGCATAGGGCGAGTAAAAATCAAATCTTGCCATGGGCGGTGCACACGACATGTCGTGATCTCTGACGGCAGGCACTCTAAGCGAAAGTTAGACCAATGCTTGAATATAGAAGAGCTGAAAATCGCCCATGGGTCGCGGCGATCGTGCAAAAGAACTTCAAGCTGACAGGCCGTCCGGCCGAGCAAACGATCGACGACATCGAGGAATATTTCGAGACCCTAGTCTATGATGACGATATTCCCTACACGGTTTGCCGAGCTTGTCTTGAAAAAGCCCTGAAGACGCGTGGAAACGAACATCTCCATGATATTCTGGAACGCGCGAAAGCCCATGCAATGACGACGGTTTAAACGACCTTCGCATAAGCCAGAATGCCGTTGGCATACATCTTATCTAGCCGGTTAAATCGTGGATCTGGCTTAAACTTTTTCGAAGTCAGGGTGATTTTAGATATCTTGGCAACGTTGAAAACGTGAGGAGAAATAGGCGCATTGGCCTTCGCCGAATCCCTCACCTGCACGCCGCTCACGTTGACCTGCAAGCGGTCTTTCGACGAATAATAAAGCGCAGCCGGTTCAAAGGTACGCTCGTTAATGCCACCATCATAGCGCAGAATGACGCGCACTTTCTTTTCGATGGCTTCGGCGAGGAGGCGTTCAAGTTCGGGATTTCGCATATTAATTCCCTGAGCAGAATATGACGCATCTGTTTTTGTTACAGCCAAGATTCAAGCGCCATGCGAGGCAATAGCTTCCAAGCCTAAACCACTGTGCTCCGACAGCACAAGTGAGCAAGTGAGGATGAGAGCTTAAGCTTGTCGGCTTGCTTCTCAAACGAGTCTGCCGCCGGCGGGAAGGCTCAATCTCGACATGCGCCGGCTTAGACGCCGGGCGAATGCAAAGTGCACCTCAGCGCCTATAGGCTTCCAGCAGTCACAAACCTTTGAACCCGGTCTTCCAGTAAAAACTGTATTCCCCGCATTGTTATTTTACGCCCCCCAAATGCAAGACACCCCTGGCCCAGACGCATGTCGGGCCAATGAAAATAGATGGAGTCGAACATGGTAGATGCAGCACAAATCAAAGAACACGCCGAAATTATTGGCGCTGACGGCGTCCACGTCGGTGAAGTCGACCACGTCGACGGTCATCGTATCAAGCTGAGAAAGCCTGATAGCGGCGAAGGTCGGCATGAAGGTCACCATCACTATATCGATCTCGGCCTAGTCGCCGATGTCGAAGAGGGTACAGTTCGGCTGTCGGCCAATGCCGATGTAGCCGTCACCTTGTTCGAGGAAGAAAAAGACGGTCACGCCGTCTAACTGCGACTGCAATCGAACTGAAAACTTACGTGCCATGAGTTAGCCCTTTGAGTCGTAATCACTCGAAGAAACGAGGCTACTCATGGCAATACGCCCTTACTGGAGCGGCACCATTCGCGTGTCGCTGGTCTCCCTGAGCGTGGATATGTTCACTGCGCTGGATGCTGGCCAGAAAATAGCCTTTCACCAAATCTATAAGCCCACTGGCGAACGCGTCCGGCAGAAACTGGTCGCCGGCGACGTAGAGGTCGCGCGCTTCGATATTGTAAAAGGCTACGAGGTCGAAAAAGGCGAGTACGTCCTGTTCGATCCAGACGAGATCAAGGACCTGAAGATTGCCTCCAGCAAGGCCATGGAGTTGGTGCGCTTTGTCCCCTATGACGCGGTCGACGCCATCTATTTTGATACCCCTTATTATCTGGCGCCATCAGGCAAGGGGGATCTCGCTACTTTCAGCGTGATCCGCGATTCCATGCGCGAGATGAAGGTCATGGGCTTGGGCCAAATTGTCATTTCCGGGAGCGAACGCTTATGCGCGGTAAAGCCCTGCGGGCCTGGTCTGTTACTGGAGACGCTTCACTATGCCGACGAAATCAAAAAAAGCGGATATGTCTTTGGTGATATCAAAACGGTCTCGGTCGATTCAGACGAAAAGGACCTGGCCAAGCAACTGATCAAACGGAAGATAGGCGAATTCGAGCCCGAAGAATTCCATGACCGTTACAGTGACGCTCTGAAAGAACTGGTCGAATCCCGTATCGAAAACCGCGCACCTGTAATTTCCGAAGAAAGGCCTGCTGCCAAGGTCGTCAACCTGATGGACGCATTGCGAGCGAGCCTAAGGGAGTCCGCCGCCGCCAACGACAGCACAGAAAGTGCCGTCGCAGTGGTGGAAACCAAGGCCAAGGCGAAGCCGGCACGCAGTCGGAAGGCCGGATAATACCTCATCGATTGGTACACTACTGCGAGACACACCCGGTCAGAAAATTGGCCGCTTGACTCTTGCATACCATAAGAACAAAATAAGAACATCGATAAAATGGAGCGATCAGATGAACACGGCCATCGACCTTACACCCGGTGTCTTTGCGGACGTGGCCGACGATTGGCGCGTATTCGTGGTCGAAGCTGATGCCCGGTATACTGGCGTCCTTTACGTCGGCAGCTACCCTTATGATGCCACCGGCAATGCCCTGCATCCAGATGCGCCGGCAATTGCCGGCACCTGGGATGGAAAGGTACCGGGCGCCCGCCAGATCAGCGAGCGCCAAAAACGTTTCGACGGATTGATCCCGACTTTTCACTTCGAACCGATATTCGAACGCCTGCATGCCTGATCAAATTCAGGGCGATCGGCCTGTCATGAGTAGACGGTTTCGCATTATCTCGGCTATAGGTGGGGCATGGGTATAAGATTATATGACAGCGCGTGGGTCGCAATGCGAGGCGTCGATACGCCTCAGCTGGTTCAGAAGGATCAGTCAAATCCGGCCGTCTTCCATGCCGGCGGCTATCGTTATGATATCGACGGCCGCGCATTTTATTTCTCAGAGACCGTACCTGAAATTCTCCGCCTGTTGAGCCTTCAGGATGCCAGGTTGCTGGGGCTGTCGACGCAATATAACGCGCCTAAGGCCCTGCTGGCTTAACCGGCGCCGAACAAGCGTCATGCGGGCCAACCGGAAAGTTGCCGCACAGAAAATTGGCTAATGCACCGTTAACCATTCGCGTGATAGACGAATCGAACCGCCAGGTAAGGACCTGAGGTCTGGCGAGAAAGCCTTGGTGACGCGTGGTGAGGCATGCGGATCCAAGGCTTTTCCAATTCCTGGGCAGGCGTGAACATAAGCCAAGCTGTTGAGCGGTCGCGTAAATTTGACCTTTTCGTCCGCATACTCAATAACTGGCAGAGCCAGTCGCAGCGGACGCCTTCTATGTGCAATCTCTACTCCATGGTCAGCAATAAAGAGGCGCTGCGGGAATTCACCAAATTCCTGACGGTGGCAACGAATGCTGACAATCTGGGCCCCTACCCCGATGTTTTTGCAAACGACTATGGGCCAGTTGTCCGAAACACGCCCCAAGGTCGCGAGCTGGCGGTTGCGCGCTGGGGAATGCCGAACAATCCATATAACCTCCAGGGTAAGAACTACGACAGCGGCGTCACCAATGTCCGCAAAACGGAGTCACGCCATTGGCGGCAGTGGCTGGAGATAGGCAACCGCTGCGTTGTGCCGGCAAACTCCTTTTGTGAACCCGACCAGGCTGGCGGAACCAAAGAGAATATCTGGTTCGCACTCAGCGCGGATCGTCCTCTGTTCTTCTTCGCCGGGATATGGCTGCCGCAATGGACGAGCGTACGTAAGGTTTCCGAGGGCGAAACCACGGAAGACCTCTACGCCTTCCTGACGACGGACGCGAACGATGAAGTCAGGGCCTTCCACCCCAAGGCAATGCCAGTCATTCTGCGGACCCCTGCCGCCGTCGACTATTGGCTAACCGCTGATGTCGACGATGCCTTGGATCTGCAAAAGGCACTGCCCAACGACACCCTCCAAGTGGTCGCCCGCGGTGAAAAATGGGATCCTCCGTCGGCCGAACCCCGTCACAAAAGGCGGCCAGCCAAGGCGCCGCCACAAATGGATCTGTTTTGAGTCTTCCCTAGGCGATCAGCTTATAAGTAAAGGCATCGTCCGCCCAAGGGGCTTCCAAATTCAAGTTATCCGCACCATCCAGCCATGCCGCAAAATCTGCTGGGTCAATGACGACCGGCTCGCGGTCATGGATTTTCGCCATTTGCGGCCCCGGATCGCGCGTCAGCATGGCCGCTGACAGGAACAGGCCGTTATCCGTTTTAATCGCGCTATAGAGGCCCGCAACACCGAGTGGTAAGCCATCGGCTCGTCGAATGGCCAGTTTCGCATTTCGCACAGATGTGCCGAACAGATCGCTCTTGCCTTTTACCTTTTGATGGAACGCTTCCATCGGAAAAATGCAGCGCCATTTCCGGCGCCACGCATCAGTAAAATACGACTTGTCGTTCGCGGTCTCGACACGCGCGTGGAAGCACTTGCCTTCGAACAGTTCCGGCATTGAAATATAGGGTGGGACAAACCCCCATTGCATCTCTTTCAGAACATGTAAGCCCTGACTGTTCCTGGCGAATACCTCGACCTTCTTCCCGGTCAACATATTATCCTCTCTCAGAAGTCGCCTAAAAGGCGGCGGCACCGCCAGATATCCAGCAAAGACCTCGTGTTTCCAGTTTGAATCGTAGCAACTTCATAAGAGCACTAACGGAAACGAATGTTCTATTTTTGTTCTCAAAGCCACGGAGAGTCAAGACCTGGTTTCCATATCTACCCAAACTGTGTGCTGTCAGGTCGCATAATTGGCGCCGAAGCCATCGCGTGGTAAGATCTGGCTATGACAAACGGCAACGCCATAGACTTTGAAACAGGTCTCACTTTAAACGCGCTCATCGAGCGCCTCGGCACAATGACGGAATGTCAGCGACTAGGATTTGTCTTTGAAGACGAAAAAGGTGTTCTATCGGCGTCCGCCGCCGGCGTAGCGTTCCTGATTTTCGTCGTGGCCCGAGATATCAAAGATCCCGCTGAAGCCTTCGCGGCAGGATATCAAGCCGCGCTCGAGGAATAGACGCCATCTTCACCATCCGTTGAAAATGTCCAATTCGGTGAAAGACGGTTCTAAACTATCCGCCCTATTACCGGTGTGGATCTCGCGAAGGTAAGTCCGTCACGGTCTTATCGCCGCCTACCTCACCCCGATCGCGCAAGGTCTCTGCCAAAGCCGCGGCTAAACGCCGATCGTCTCGATCCTCCGATTTAGACAGGGTATCCGCGGCAATTTGATAATAGGCCAAACGGTCACGTTCCAACTGCTGGGCGCGGGCAACTTGTTTTGTGTCTTTACGTCCTGCATTCGCGGCAATAGCGATTTCGCCTCGCTCTGACATCGCCAGGACTGAGCGCTTGCTTCCTCTCTCCCGCTTCAGCCGCGCCAGGCGACTTGTTGCGTTCGCCTCAATGCCATGGGCACGCAACTGCGCAGCAAAGCCCTCTCGCCAACGCTGAAGGTCCGCTTTTCGCGGATTTAGCCGGCGGCCGGAATGTCCTTGAGCCTTTACGGAAAGGTGGACATGGGGGTGCGCCGGCGGACTGGGATCTGGATCTGTCGCCTGCGTGTGATAGGCGAAAACATAGGAGTGACCTGCGAACTCGGCGGCAGCGAACGCGCGCACAGCCCGTTTCATGCTGACCTCGTCGGTATGCGCCGGCATGGAAAAAACGATGTTGAAGGTGTCCCGACGTTCACTCGTCGGGCCGATCTCTTCAGGGCCGTTTATCCGCCAATCCGACTTCAAGTCTTGCAGTTCACTCCTGCCTTTCAAAAGGAACCCATCCTGGTCTTCCAGCTCCAGCTCACCTTTTCGGCTGATATAGTCGATATGTTTTCCTATCTGGCGCATGCCCTTACAGGACGAGGTAATCTTGACCATGACCTCGGGCACGCGCTTGAGCGTACGCGCCAGCCTCTCGCGAACGGCTTGAGCCCTCGTAGACACCGCGTGGTCCACCTTGCCTCGGCCAACATCGAGCTCGACCGTCAAGGATTTGGAACGCTGTGCCAGCATTCGCACCTCTGCCGCATATTCGCCGGTCTCCCACTCGACGAGGAAACCGTCGACATAGGCTTTTGGAAGTCTCACGACGTCCACCGGCGCGCATTGGCCGTGAGAAGCTGGGAGACCTCTTTCGTATGGCTTTTGATCAAATCGGTGAGAAATGCGATTTGTGCCAGGCTAAGTTCCGAGACCGAGGGCGCACCAGGCATTTCACGGACGATCTGGTTCAGTCCGCGGCCAATGGCAAGGAGGGCCTGGCTCGATTTAACCAGAGCCTCCACCTCCGGCGCGCCGAACTGTGCTCGCTTAAGAAGATGGACCGCAAGCAAGGCATGCATCCATCGCGGAACGCTCATCCCCTCATTCGCCGCCGCCGATACAATTGCGGCGAGTTCATCTGCTGACACGCGAAGTTCGATGCGCTTCCGTTCGCCTTCCGTCAAAGCCTTGCCGGGGCCAGCAGTACCTTGAACGACGCCGGCACTGCGCAGAACCTCACCCAAGGCGCGCCGAACGGCCTCACTGGGCGTCAGGTTCTGTATGGCGCACCAGGCCGACCATGGGGCCTTCAGATCTTTCAGATCGACGACGAGCGTGGTCGATCTGATCTTATTGGCGCGTGCCGATTTCTCGTTCTCTCGTCTGACCGTCATGTGTGTAATACACTTTCGGCCTTTGGCCTATCCTGCCAAACCATTACAAGACAAACTGATCCATCTATAATTTCGCATGCGAAACAGTTGGATGGCGCTGTCATTGCCGCAGCCCGCGATTGACCGGCTCATATCGTTTCGCATCGTCGAGACGGACGAGATGCACTCTCGAGACCGGCACTGCCTCGACTTCGCCTGAATCATTCCATTTAACCAGCAGGTGATCAGTGCTGACAGCACGACGCGTCAGAACGATTTGGCCGATACGATCTGAGACCTGAATGACAATGATGGGCCGGCGCACAACCAATGGGTCCGATAGCGGCTTCGTCGAGACAGCTGTGTTCAGAAGGTCTGGACCTTCAACGCCCAGCTTGTGCTTGAAGGCGTCGATCGATCTTCGGGTCACGTCAACGTCGGTGGCAAGCCATGCCTTCGTCTCCGCCGGCCATCGGCTAAAGACGGCCCGCAGATCATAGATCGTATCTGGCGACGTGGTCCGGCCTGCGGCATATACGGCTTCAATCTCGGCTGGCGCATCGACCAGGGCGAGGTATTTGCTGATGGCCGATCGTGTTAAGCCGAGTCGGCGCGCGATTTCGGACGGTTTCATTCCCTCTTTCTGTTTGTCGGCTATGAAGAGGGCCATCTCCATCGGCGTCAGGTCCGCGCGCTGCAGATTCTCTATGACCTGATCGAAGTCCGTCAACAGCTCTTCGATCAGGGCTGGCACCTGCCTGAGCCCACAGGAAATAGCAGCGCGAAGACGACGGGCGCCGAAATTGAGCATGTAGTGCCCGTGTAGCGAGGGATGTGTTTTGACGGATATCGGAACCCGGATACCGCTTTCGGCAACGCTGGCGCTGAACTCCAACAGCTTGGCGTCATCAAATACCTTGCGAGGCTGATCAGGGTCTTCATGGATGAGCTCGACATCCAAAAGAATGGGTTTGCCGGCCATGGGCACGCCGTCCAGGCCATCGAGTGCATCGAGAGCGCCAAGATCGATGAGAGAGACCGTCATGCCGAAGCCTCGGTGGCTATTTGAAGGTTCATGCGGTTCACGATCATGTCGAAGACCGGTTTGATTTCACGCCAGGCCTCGCGCGCACTGGACTTGGCCAGATCGGGGAGGAAAACGCCGGCGGCCTGCGCCTCCGCCACGGCTGATCGTTTGGCAATATGCGCGAAACGCCGTTGGCCGGACCCCTCCTCTGATAATAGCCGCGAGCCGAACCGTTCGATCAGGGCCCTCAGATTAGCGCGTTGGAATGGCGTTGGTTCGACAAGGTTCGGTAGAATGCCCAGGAACTCGAGGCCCGGGTTCAGCGCCGCTTTGATACGCCCAATTCCGTATTTGGGATGATTGAGAAGGCCTGCTATGCCGTTCACCGCTTCCTGGTTCAGCTGGATCGGCGCCAGCACATAGTCGGCGCAGATAAGGGCCGCTGCATAACGAATATCTGGATTGGGATTGGTGTCTAAGATGCAGGCGTCAAATCTACCCGCTCCTGTGAGAGCGGCACGGAGATTGCCGGCGTACTGATTGTGCTTGTCCGGCTGGCGTTCTAGCAATGAAAGGCCATCGTCACCGGGCACCAGAGCGAACGTGCCTTCCAATGCCCAGAGGTCGGCGCCGCCTTCGAATAACCGTGTCGCAGAAAATGGCGCCTCGAGAACGCTTCCGTTCAGACGCAAAGGTGCCGAGGTGTTCTGTTGGTGGTCCAGATCTATGACCAGGACCGAGAAGCCGCGCCTACGCATATAGTGGGCAAGCTGGGTTGCGATGGCGCTCTTGCCGACGCCTCCTTTTTGATTGGCTAGCACAAGTGTTTTCATGATCGCCCCACTAACAAAATGCAATATCGCTTAAGCGTTATGCAACTTTGTATAAGCGATATTGCATTTTGTCGATTCTGGAAGTGGCGATTTACTGGGATGGCGATGGCCCTCCCTTACCTCTCTGTTCCCCGCTTAGCCTGTCAGCCAGCGGTCGCACAACCGGTTGATGCGCGTAACCGAACGGTTCATTTTACGCCAAACAGCATGGCGAATGGGTACGAGATGGAATTCTGCGCCGTAAAGGCCGTTGCACTTCTCGGTAACAGCCGTTCCTAGCGCTGCATCGGCGCGAAGCTTCTTCAACGCTGTCCATGACAGACTACGAACATCTTCGGCAATGAACTGACGCGTCATATCATCCATTTCCGGGCAGCCGGAGCTACGCCCAAGAATTCGGAAAGCGTGACCACGAGTTTGAAAAACGGCAGTCAGAATATCGTTTCGGCGACTATGCATAAAATATCTCCATGTGAGCGTGATTGAGACATTCGACCGACCAAGCGGGGCCTCGATCGGTCACCGATAGACGGACTGCGCGGGCAGCGCGCGGTCCGAATGGAGGAAAAAGGCGAATCCGTTGACGGATCGGGGTGCTTGGTAAGGTGGGATGTCAGGACGCGCCTCACATCGTCGCGCCTGCGTCTAGCGCAGCGGGCGGGCGGCCATCCTAAGCCGCAGGCGTGGATGCGCGGCGCCGAAAGCCGATGCCAACGCATCTGGCCGAGGCGCCGTTCTTCCTGCTAAGCCGCCTTCATGGAGCGCCACCAGGCAATCCGCTCGTCCCGTGACGCATTGGCCAGTTGCAAAAGCACATCACCATGACAGCTGGCCGGAGCGCAGAAACAGACGAGGTCATACCCCTGCAACGCGTCAATCGCTTGCAACAGCCCACGTTGACCCGCCAGCCAGCGTTCATGCTTTTCGACGACGGCCGCGCGATCACCATCGCGTCCGATGACAAAGGGATTCCCCCATTTAGATCCCCGGCCGATGTAGATTGCGCCGGTCGGCACGCCGTCTCGATGTTTGTTCAAAACCTTACACATGACCCTAACCCATAGCACAGAAGGAATCCCTCCGGCGAACCGGAGGGCGGGTTATCGGGCTCAGAACGGAATTTCATCGTCGAGGTCGTGTTGAGGTTCAGTCACTTTCCTGCGCTGGCTGGACTTCTGTTTCGTCTCGGTTTCAGCGCGATTGACCGAGGCCAGGAGTGAGGTGCTGCCGGTCAGTTCGGCATTGTTGTACTTGACGCCATTGCTTTCGGACTGGCTATAGCTCAGACGGCCTGAGAACTGAACGAGATCACCCTTGCCGTAGTGCTTTTCGATGTAGTCGACACGCTTATCGCCCCAGACGGTGACCCGATGCCAGGTGGTGCGGTCCACCCATTTGCCATCGCGATCTTTGTAGCCGTCATCCGTAGCGATCGAGAAGTTGGCGACGCGGGCACCGTCATTGAGGGTGCGGCAGGTTGGTTTGTCACCCAGGCGGCCAATCAGGTTTACGACGTTGTTCATTTTAGTCTCCATGATGTTCACCCTTGGGGCCCATCCCCATCGGGCCGCGGCTTCACCGCGATCATGCGACGTCCTTGGCCGGCCGAAGCGGCGCGCTGCACCCGAAGGGTCGAAACGGAGTGGAGAAGGGCACAGCCCTTGCGGCGGACGCAGGACGGCCTAACGTCCGCATCCTTGATCGAGTGACTCCCGCCTGGCTCGCTGGAGGGGGTTAGGGTTCACATGTAGTGAAATGAAACACGCGATTGCGAACCGGCCGACTGGCTCAGCAAGATCGCAGTCTCAACTGTTGGCCGTCGATTTTATCAGAGTTGGGCCTACGGGGCGGTTGCGAGGTTTAGGAAATATCGAGTGGATTTGCGTTCACCCTGGCGAACAAGGGCACCCAATGCGACAAGCTCCGTCAGATCGCGAGTTGTCGTAGCCGTAGGCGTGCCGGTGATCGATATGTAATTTGCCGCGCTTAAACCGCCCAGAAAGCCATCGGGCCCGGCGTCGAACATGCGCAAAAGAGCTTTCTCCTGCCGGAGATTGAGCTTGCCCCTTAGGCTGTTTAGAAGCCGCGCTTTCGCAAGCGTGAAATCCACGAGAGCTGTGAGACGTGCTTGTGCCAAAAGCGTATGATCCGCAAACCAGGAAACCCAACTGTCAATTTCCAGCGTGCGACTGGCCTGTTCAAGAGCGGCATAATACCCTTTGCGGTTCTTAAGGAGCGTCCCGGCCAGGCCCGTGATGACAGGCGTCGTCAACCCTTGCGCTAGAGCTTTCTCCGCGATTGCACGACCAATGCGGCCATTCCCGTCTTCGAAAGGGTGTATGCTTTCAAACCAGAGATGGGTGATAGCTGCACGCGTAACGGCCGACATCCCGTTGCCGCCTGCCGGCGAAGTTGAGGCAAACCACGCCAGAAATCGGGTCATCTCCGATTGAATGCGTTCGGAGGGGGGCGCCTCGAAGTGTACCTTTGGTTCATAGATAGCCCCTGAAACGATCTGCATGGGTTCCCTATCCGACCGATAGCGTCCAATATCGATGAGGTCGGAGCGACCGTTCGATACCATCCGGTGCCACCGAAATAGGTCGTCTTCGGTCAATGGGGCGGCCAGGGAACGATAGAGGTCCACCATCATTTCGGCGATACCTGATTCTGCTGGCGATGCCTTGCGCCGCCCCATGGAGACGCCAAGCTGGCGTTGGATGGAGGACTGTATGCTGTCGCGGTCCAACATCTCACCTTCTATTGCGGAGGTGTCTACGGCTTCGTGACTCAGGAGTTCAATGCTAAGTTTTTGTCTATCAGGCTCGATTAGGTGCTTCGCGCTGCCAATGACAACACCAGCTCTCTCGATAAAGGCCCTTTCGGACCTTGCATGTCGTTCCCTGTCCCATTTAAAATTGGGCCAGTCTTCGAGTTGCCAGTTCCAGACCATGATCTATAAAGGCTCCCTTTATCGATCACAATATAGGCAAATATGATCGATAAAAGCCAGCTTTATTCCGCACACCCCCAATAGACCGCACGAAATGGGCGCCTATTAGCCCCCAATCCGCAAGATCCGGATGCCCTTGGCACGCGCCTTATCGGCCAGGTTTTCTTGGATTCCGGTGCCGCCAGCTACCACGATGACACCAATCGGCAGGATATCGAGCATCTGATCGTTGCGTTTGAACGGCGCCGATTTGCCATGTTTTGTCCAATCCGGTTTGAAAACGATCTGCGGGACCTTGCGATTATCCGCCCATTTTGCAGCGATCAGCTCGGCTCCCTTCGGTGAGCCGCCGTGCACAAGCACCATGTCGGAATGTTGGTTGCGAACCTTGTCGAGCTTATCCCAGATCAAACGGTGATCTTCAAATTCGAGACCACCTGTGAAGATGATCTTCGGACCCGCCGGTATCAGAACTTCGGTCGACGCTTTGCGCTTGGCCGCTAGATAGTCACGGCTATCGACCAAGGCAGAGGTCATGGTCTTGTGGTTGACCTGGGAGCCGTATTTGGGGCGCCAGGGCGAGCGCATGTAAGACTGGTAGAGGTCGGCGGCCTGGTCACGCATCGCTTCCAACGCATCGCGCCGGCCGATGAGCCCGCGACCGGCAACAATGAGGCGTTCCAGTTCGACCGACCGCACCTCCGAGCCATCCTGCTCGTTCTGGCCGCGACGCTGGGCCACCTCGTTGTCATCAAGCTCGCGACCCAGGCGGTCTGCGGCACGGTGGAAGAGGTTGACGGCACCCCAGAGCAGGTCTTCCAGGTCGGGCTCCATCGCCGTGTCGTCGAGTGTGCCGATCAATGCATCCATGATTTCCAGTACCGCACCCTGGACCTGAACGTCTTCGGGTAGCGGACGTGGGTCCGGTTCGTCAAGGTTCGGTCGATAGCCGTAAAGCTCAAGCTCAGTCAGGTAGTGGTCGGTTGAAGTGCCCTGATGGACGGGTTCAAAATCGGCGTCTTGGTAGGTCATGTTCGGCATCCTCGTCATGTGACCGCGCCATCGCGGCCTTCATGGCGCCGAAAACCCCTCGCCCATGAGGCTTGCACCGGCGCGTGCGCCGGCCGTAGCAAAGCGAAGGAGGCCGACAGGCCTTGCCAGCGGCATGGACTTGGGGTTCGGTCGCCCTCTGAAGAAGGCCGAGGCGCGGGCCTTCTCGTGACATTGCCGGGCAGGCCGCAGACGGATTTGGCTGGATATCAGACGCCGGCCGCCATGAACCGCTCGATAAGGCCTTGTGGCAGTTGCGTCCGAATACGATGAATCAACCGCCCGCGCCCGAGTGTCATCAGGTCGCGGTTGAGATCATCAAGTTCGGGCTCAATGAGATGCACATCGATGCCGGCGGCCTGGCTGCGAGCAAAGAGCGCGTCTGTAGCCGCATCGCCGGCATAATCGTTGTCGCGGATGACCAGGAGTGTTCGCAAGCTGGTTGGAAACAGCAGGGCCGACAGGTGATTGGCGCTGGTCGCCGAAACGAGCGGGATGGTGGGCATGGCAGCCCGCAGGGTTAGGGTGGTCTCCAGCCCCTCCCCGACGGCCAGGACATCGGCCGCTAAGCCGAAGCGCGTACCATTGCCCAAAAGGTCACCCTTGGACCGACGCTGAGGCTCGATCGGCGCTTTGTCCAGGCCGTCACGACGGAGGAAGGTGCGCGACACCCCGGTCAGGTCATCTTCCAGATCGGTGATCGCTGCAATGAGCCCCGGCCAAAAGATCGGATTGCCGTGTGCATCTGAGCCGTGAAACACGCGCGGATGGAAACGCAAGGCATCGAAGTCGGGCTGCAAGACGATGCCGCGACTGTTCAGATAGGTTTCAGCTATCGATCCGGCCAGGGATCGGCTAGAAGTGAACAGGCGGGACGCGAACGACCGGCCATCGGTGGACGGACGCTCCCGGCGTTCGCTGTTGGAATTCGTCGGCGCAGGATCTGGCAGGTTTAGGAAGCGCGCGGCTTCCGTGAGAACGGCGGGGAACTCTGTCAGTCCTTGGCTCAATCGGATAATGTCCAGAAGATCGCCGAATTCGCCCGTGGCCTCGTCAACCCACCGTCCAGCCGCCCCCTTACCCGCCGTTGGTCCCCGCAAACGAACGTGTGTGGACTGACCGGGGACGCCTGTGGCGTCCCCTATTCTCCAGTAGTTGCCCTCTTTGCGGCCCTTTGGCAGATAGGTTCGGCACACCGCTTCTGCGCGGGCAGCCAGTTTTTCAGCAATCTCGCTTGCGTCGGGGAGCCGCATCACGCGGCCTCCTTTTCGCTGACGCGCTCGATGGGATAAGCGTCGAGCACCCTTGCCAACACATCTACCCCGTCAGCAGAGACAGGTACGAACATCCGGAGCTTCCAGGAAATGATCTCGTGAAAAAGGCCATAGGCCTTAAGACGATCACGCATGTTGTCGCCGAAGCCGGATAACTCGATGCGGTTCGAGCCCATGACGCGGGCCCGGCGTAGCTGCAGACCATCGGCAAGGGACAGGACGGTTTTCCCTTCCATAAGGGCCGCGTGGGCGTCGGCTGGCGCGAGGTTGATTCCGCCGACCGTGCTGGCATTGGCAACCCAGGCCGGCGATACCCATCGCCCGACCACCCGCTCACCATCGTCGGTCTGGAGCCGATAGACGCGTGCGCCCTCGCTCGGCAGGCGGTTCCAGATCGGCAGCAGCAGACCTGACACAACATGGATCGTGTCTTCGCTGAATTCAGGGATGGTGGCCACTTCTGCTTCCCAGGCTTCGATGAATGCCGCTCGCTCTACGGTCCGCCACTGACTATCGGTCATGGATGCCAGGGATGTAAAGCGCTCGTGTTTTGGTCCGATCAGGACCACACGATCCTCCACGCCGCCGTCCTCCAACAACAAGCCGCGCACCCTGTGCTGGACACAAGCGTGGCCCGTTTTCGCATTGACCAGAAGCGTGCCCGACCGTGACTCTGCCTTTTCCAGGGCTTCGATGACCGTCATGATCTCGGTATTCTGCCGGCGGCGCACGCTGATCATAGTCGTTTCCGCGCCGGTCGTTGGATGCTGGTTGATGACCCGCCGATCCGTAACCTGGAAGCTGACCGCCTGAAGGGTTTCGAGACCCACCTCGTAAGTGCCGGATGCAATGGCACCTTCGATTTTGGCCGACAGAAGGTCCTCGAAGGCTGTGAACAGCAGTTCCTGCATCGAAATTGTAAGGGCCAACAGACGGTTGAGGAAGGTGTTGATTGGTGGCAGGTCGTCTCGCAGTCCTGTTTCATCGCCTAGCTTCAGGCCAGTGATTTTCTCGAACGTCTGCAGGGAGCAACCATCGAGGTTGCCGCTGTAGATCATCTTGTAGAGCTGACGCAGCGCATCGCGACCATAGACACTTTCAAGGTTGTCCTCGGGACGGAACAGGCCCTGACCGCCGGTCTGGCGCTGGCCGCGGGTCAGGGCGCCCAGGGTGTCGAGACGGCGTGCAATGGTCGCCAGGAACCGGCGCTCCGCCTTCACATTAGTGGCGATCGGCCGGAACAAGGGTGGCTGGGCCTGATTGGTGCGGTTGGTTCTGCCGAGGCCCTGCACAGCCGCATCCGCCTTCCAGCCGAACTCCAGCAGGTAGTGGACACGCAGGCGCTTGTTCTTCGCCGACAGTTCCGCATGGTAACTCCGTCCCGTGCCGCCGGCCTCGGAAAAGATCAGGATCTGCTTTTGATCATCCATGAAGGCTTGCGTTTCTATCAAGTTCGCAGCGCCAGGACGGCTTTCCACAACATAGCGCTCGCCTTTCCGCACGATGCGTCGCGAACGGCCAGTGACTTCAGCAACCAAATCCACCCCGAAATGCTGGACGATCTGGTCGAGGGCGCCGGGAACGGCGGACAGGCTGGCCAGGTTCTCTATAAGGTCGTCACGGGCCCGGACAGCCGCCCGGCATTCGACCGGTTGGCCATCCTGGTAGGCCGGCCGCGATACGATCTTGCCGTCATCGGTTGAATAGGGCTCGTATAGCTGGACCGGAAACGAATGGCGCAGGTAATCGAGGACATACTCGCGCGGCGTAATGTCGATCTGGAGGTCGTTCCACTCCTCGGTCGGGACCTCGGCCAGGCGGCGCTCCGTTAGCGCTTCACCCGTGGAGACGATCTGGATGACCGCGCTGTGGCCATCGTCGAGGTTCTGCTGGATCGCCTTAAGCAGAGTCGGCGTCTTCATCGAGGTCAGAAGATGGCCGAAGAAGCGTTGTTTTGTACTTTCGAACGCGCTCTTGGCGGCCGACTTGGCCTGGCGGTTCATAGTACCATTGTCGCCGGTGACGTTCGACGCCAACATAGCAGCGTCCAGATTGTTATGGATCACGGCGAAGGCTTCGGCATAGGCGTCGTAGATGCGCACCTGCTCCGGCGTCAGCTCATGGACCAGCATGTCGTACTCGACACCCTCATAGGACAGGGAGCGGGCGGTGTAGAGGCCCATCGCGCGGAGATCGCGGGCCAGAACCTCCATCGCCGCCACCCCGCCGTTTTCGATGGCCGAGATGAAGTCGCCGCGATTGGCGAACGGGAAGTCTTCGCCACCCCACAGACCCAGGCGCTGGGCATATGCCAGGTTATGGACATTGGTCGCCCCGGTCGCGGATACATAGACGACCCGAGCATTCGGCAGGGCGTGCTGTAGGCGGAGCCCCGCCCTCCCCTGCTGCGACGCTTCTGCATCGCCCCACTCCGAGGTGCCGCCGGCAGCGTTTTGCATCGAATGCGCTTCGTCGAAGATGATAACGCCGTCAAAATCGCGGCCCAGCCAGTCGGCGATTTGCTGAATGCGCGATTTCTTGGTGCCGCGCTCTTCTGAACGGAGGGTGGCGTAGGTCGTGAACAACACGGCCTCGTCCAGAGTGATCGCCCCACCCGGTTTGTAGCGTGACAAGGGCGTCACCTCCAGGCGCTCGCGCCCCATCGCAGACCAGTCGCGCTGGGCATCTTCAAGCAACTTATCGGACTTCGATATCCAGACGGCCTTGCGGCGGCCCTTAAGCCAGTTGTCCAGAATAATGGCGGCCGACTGCCTGCCCTTGCCGGCGCCCGTGCCATCGCCCAGGAACCAACCACGACGGAACTGAAACGCTCCATCAGCCCCCTCGGGCGCGGCCGACAGGTTGTCGTAGGTCTCATCGACGCGCCACCAGCCCGACAATTGAGCGGTGTGGGCCTCGCCGGCATAGATCACCGACTCCAACTGCGCATCCGAAAGAACACCCTTTTCCACCGCTCCGACAGGGAGGTGTGGGCGATAGGTGGGCTTTGGTGGCGCGACCGACGACATCGCGGCTGACTGTACCAAGGTGGTCGGATGGGGTTTGGCGCCCGGAATGGTTATGCTTTGCAGGCTATAGGGCTCATAAATCGAATCTGAGAGGCGCTGAGCGCCCTCGGGGCTCCAGTCCTTCGTCTCGTAAGCCAACTCCACTGCTGAGGCTTCCTGCGCCGTTTTTGAGGGCTTTGACGCATACGGGCTGAGTTTGGGGGCCTCAAAGACGGTTTGTCGGCTACTGTTCGGCCGCAAACCGTCTACGCCAGCGAGCTGTGCGCGGGGCGGCACGCGATCGACAACCCACGTCAGGAGGGTTTCGACATCAGGTGCTCTTCCCGCCGAGGCAACAAGGATATTGGGGCTGTCCGAGGGCACCTTATCGATGACAGTGAGACGAGTATCAACCGTCGTGCCGTGCTTCGCATAGACGGAACCGTCGACGGCGGCTGTAAAGACCACGCGCCCCTCGGTCTGAAGGTCGATAAAGGCCTGACGCCATTCCGGCACGTCAGGTGACAGGCCGGCGCCGGTGATCGCCACCAAGCGACCGCCGGGTGCCAATCGCGCAAACGCCGAGCGGATATGCTTCATCGCGGCTCCCCGAACTGGCCCTGTCACGCCCTTCAAAACGGAGAAGGGTGGGTTCATCAGCACCACTGTCGGCGAGAGACCTGGCGCCAGGTAGTCGTCGAGTTGAGCGGCGTCGCAGCGGGCACGTTCCGCGTCGGGAAAGAGCAGGTCCAGGGCTTCGGACCGTCCGGGCTCCAGCTCATTCAGAATGAGGCTGGCCCCCATCATCTCGGCGAGGATCGCCAACAGGCCGGTGCCTGCCGACGGCTCAACGACGGTGTCGGTCGCACCGATCATGGCGGCTGTTGCCGCCACCCACCCCAGCGGTAGGGGCGTGGAAAACTGCTGGTAGGTCTGGCTGTCCAGTGAGCGGCGTGTATGGGTGGGCAACAGGCCCGCGACCTTATGCAGAGTTGGCAGCAACGCCGAGGCGGGCGGCACCTTACGTTTCAGGGCGGAACCGTACTTGCGGATGAACAGAATGCTCGCGATCTCGCAAGCGTCGTAGGCCATTTTCCAGTCCCAGCCGCCTTCTGCGTCGCTGGAATGAAAAGCGTCGGTCATGGCCGCGCGCAAGGCAGTCGCATCGATCCGTCCGCCTGCCTCCATTATCGGAAGCAAGGCAGTGGCGGCGTCGACAGTGGCGATCGCACTCTGACGGGCCAATGTGGGTCTATTGAGCTGGGTGGCCAGCAAGGCAGCGGCCGGGAGCATGGCATTCATCGGGGTATCCTCACAAAAGGTGGAAAGGGTCGAGCCGTGCCCTCTCTTCGGGCGATCAACTCGCAAGACCCCTCGCCCCCTCTCCCTCTGGGAACGCCGGAGACGAAAAAAAGCGCCCGACCTTGTGGGTCGGGCGCTGCTATCAAAGCTAATTTTCAGTTAGTCGATGGCTCTGAAGATGGCGGAAGCTTCCGGATGTTCAGCCGCGTATGCGTAAAGGCGCTGATAGCCGTCTGAGAGGTGGTCGGACTCGAACTTGAACGATAGGTGCGAGAAAGTGAACAGGGTAACGATTATACCCGCAGCATCAGACGATACCTCTCCGGAGTAACCATTTGTTTCGCAGGCGATGCGATACCGGTCCTTTGACGGCGGAACCATGTAGAGCGGCTGTCCGTCGAGTTGGTGGAACTCCCAAAAGCCGCCGCCATAGTCCTGCGGACTCAGCCAGCCCATGAGGCCGTACAGAGTGTTTTCCGCCACGAGAAAGTGACGATTGCCGAACAGTGTAGGCAGGAAGGTTTCGCGTTCAGCCTCGGCAACGCGCGTTGCGACGGGACGATTGGGTTCGGTTTCATATTGAGCGGGCATGATGGCCTCCAGGTGTGGGGTTTGATGAGAAGCCGGACCCCGCTCTCGCGCAGTCCGTCTCGCCTTCCCAACGCCCCCTCTCCCTCTCTATCCAAGCCCCCCTTATCCGTGCACCGCGCCGCCTTCGGTAAACCGCCAGTCATTGGCGATCAAAGCCGCGTCGATGGCTTCGTCGGAATTCAGGTACTCGAATTCGTGCTCAAGCCCGCGGTAAAACCAATGCGCCAGATCCCGCATGGCTTCGCGCAAAATGTCGTCCGCGTCAGGGGTTGGTTCCTGCCCTTGGGCACTTGACCGCTCGACATCGATAATCATGCTGTATTCGTGACAATATCTGCCCCGTCGATCGATAGTCGCCTCGAGCTGGTAGCAATTGCGGCGCTGGATGTTTGTGATCCGGTCCGCGATCCCAAGCAATTCGGTGTCCTTGGGGTATTGCAGGCGAAGATCCGCGTCGGCGCCTTTGCGATAACGATAGTGCCCTTCGAAGCTCGCCCCGTCACCTTGGCTCCAGAAGCCACGGAAGAAGATGTTCGGCCGTTTCCGGGTGCCGCCGCCCATAAGCGGGACTGCTGAGGTCCGCAGATCGACGCCGAGCAACCGGCAAACCGCCTCAAACTCATCAAAGCGCGACTCGAACCACGGATAATCGAACGCGCCCGTGCGATACCAGTCGCGTGCGCGGGTTTTGCTGTCGTCGTTTAGTTCGTCAAACCTGTAGACTGTGATTTCGACTGTCTCAGGCATGGTGCGTCTCCTCTCCCACGAGCGTCACCAGCCAGTCATGCGTATCGACGTAGTTGACCGTCCGGCCGGTGGCCAGATCCAGCACGTGCGCGCCGCCACCAAAGGCTTCGAATTCCGGACGATTGCAGGTGTTTGCCCATTCGAAGCCCCAGTACCCCGACAATCGAAGCGCGGCGCCGCAGCGGCGGACGAATTCGATGACGTGTTCCGGATCCCCCGATTCGTCATTGCGAATCCAAAGGATATCCGGGGAGCCGATCTCATGAGTGACAACGAACCGGACGTCCATGCCGTCCTGGCCGTATTCGAGTTTCAGATCGTGATAGAGTTCGAGGGCGCGTTCCGCGTTCGCGTAAGTTGCGACCGGAAGGACGCACGAGAAGTGGGTGAAATATTCGGCCATGTCTGCCTCCAATGAAAAGCCCGGCGCGACGGCCGGGCTTAGGGAAAAGGTTGATTTGTGTGGCTCGCTCAGTAGCCGAAGCGCCAGGCGGGCCATGCCTGGCCGTCATTAGCGGCCTCGACAGCTTCGTTGAGGTAGGTGGAGTCGCCCTCGACCGCATGTGGGTTGGTGACTGGGGTTTCATCGAGAACGGCGACGTAAACGACATCGCCGCCGACGACTTCGACGTTTACGGGGACGAGGAACTGGAAAACGACGCGGCGTTCGCACAAGGGGCCTATAATCGGCATGATAATCTCCATGGAAGTGGGGCGCCGCTGCCACGACGCCCCTACTGGCCTATTCGGCGGCGATGGGCGAAACGACTTCGATCTGTCCTTGATCGTCATCAAGGAACGCCGGGAGATCGACGTCGGGTTCAGGCAGGCTAACCGCTACGTCAGGACCGCGAAGCGGCTCAGGCAGCCACCCCGTATCTGCCAGGAGACGTTCCGCCTCGACGACCATATCGCCTTTCTTCAGATGGTCGATGAGCTGAGCCGCGCGCTCGCCACACCCTTCCCTGACCGCTTCCAGGATGCGGGGTTTCGGCACGCGTGCCAAATAGCTGGTGGCCGTCGGGCGCCAGCCGGCCTCGATCAGGTCGAGCCCGGTCGCAGCCGTGACCCGGTCAGCCATGGCGAGGCGGTCTCGAATTGTGCGTTCGGTCGGCCCCGCACCAAAGGGATTTGGCCGCTCAACGAGCGCATTGACCCCGAAGCTCACGCAGAACGCCAGCAATTCCGCCCGCAGGTCATCGGTTGCCGCGTCGAGCCAAGCCCAAAGGTCCTCGCCGTTCACCGGCAACTGAGCGGCCAGGCGTGCGCGTCGCTCGTCCATCGAGATTGCGGGGATGGATTCCCCAAGGTCACCCGGGGCAATACCCAGGAGTTGGGGCGGCGAGATGAAGGCCTGCAGGCAAGTCCCTTCGGATCGGGGACGGAAGGTATCGCCGACGAGCCTGTGCAGCAGAAGCGTCATGGCGACGCGTGAGTTGCCGGCCACGGCATCGCGCAGAGCGGCTGTCCGAAACGCCGACAGCTCCAGGACCAGCTTTTCCGGCATCGGGCGGATGGTCTCGCCTTCCTCTTCTGGCGCCGGCTCGACCGCTGGGGCCAGGTGATCACCGCCACCGATCGTGATTACCGCTGGCGTGCCCTCGCCCAAGGCGTGAGAGTCCTCATCGTCGAGCATACCCGAAAGCGTCGGGGTTTCACACACCGTTCGGACGAAGCCGCGCTGAATCAGCAGTTTGCCATTGCGATCAATCGTCACGACGGCGCCCGCCTTCGCCTTGTCCTCCGGTGCAAAGGTGGGGTTTGCCAGGGCCTCGACACGCTCGATTTCGCGTTCGAGCACGGCGAAGCGTTCGTCCACTTCCTCCGGCAGTTCTTCCCATCCTTCAAATTCGATCGACAGAGCTTCATACTCCGATTTGGCCGCAGATAGCGCAGCGCTATCCCGCTCGTTCAGATCGGCCATTTGCGGTTCCAGGCGTTCGAGGTCGTGGAAATGGTCGAACGGCACGCTGAGGAGCACTTCGACCCACTGCCAGCCTTCACCCGCGACGGACTGGCCAGCATCGGCCAGCTTTTCATTGGCCAGACGGTCAAGCATCACCGGGTCTTGCAACCAGCCGCCGTTGTCCAGGTGGAACAGATCGCGTAGCACTTCTCCACCGGCCGCTTCATAGGCCTCGATCCCGATAAACTGCGCCCGGCGATCCGTTGCCTCGACCGCGGCGTCGGTCAGCTGTCGGCGGATGTGGTAAGGGTCTCTCAAGTAAGACTGGCCCTCCTTGATCAGATCCCACAGCTGCTCCTGCCGCCCATGGTCGCCAGTGACCGAAAATGCCATCAGCTGTTCTAGCGTCATGGCTTCATCGGCGTATTGTTGGAGCAGGCTCGGTGACACCGAGGCGAGGCGCAACCGCTGCTTCACGACCGAAACGCTTACAAAGTAACGCGCGGCGATCTCCTCCTCCGTCATATTCTGGCGGCGGAGGGCCAGGAAGCCCCTGTACTGATCGAGCGGGTGGAGCGACAGGCGATGGACGTTTTCAGCCATGCTGTCGTCTTCCCGAGATGTTGTTGCCGCGGTGTCGCGGATTACACATGGGATCAGAGCTGTCTTCGGCAGGCGCTTGGCCTTTACCAGTTGTTCGAGGGCGCGGAAGCGGCGCCCGCCGGCGGGGACCTCGTACTGGCCTGTCTCTTTTCCGTCCTCGCCGAGGATCGGGCGAATGCTCAGACTTTGGAGGATACCGCGGACAGCTATGTCCTCGCGCAACTCCTCCAATGACACGCCGGTCTTGGTTTGCCGGACATTGGCCTGAGAGAGGACCAGTTGATTGAAGGGGATATCGACAGATCGATTTTGCGGGATAGTGGTCTGGGATTTCGACATATTCAGTCTCCGGACGGTCGCCTGAGAGCCTCTCTCTCAGTCTTAAACCCGTCGAGACCCGCGAAGCCCCCTCTCCCTCTAAATTCCTTAAATATTCAAATGAGTAGCGTTAAATTGGACGTTCATGTCCTGGTTGATCAATCACGTGTTTGGGAACGCCCGGTCGAATCATTGACTTCCCAACATTAACGATGAATTAACCTTATTGGCCGATTGAACGAATATTGGCAGCTTTTGATCGGAAAAGCTTCAACATCATCGCTGGAGGCGGAATTGACTTCAAATCAATGGAAAGATGCGGAATTTGGTGAAACGCATCTCGCCGAAGCCGAGCGTATTGGTCAGTTGGCCCAGGCCGGCGAGCTGATGGTTGAACGCATGCGGACGACCGCTTTTCTCCCAGGCAAGGCCAAGTCCCTCAATGTGCGCCTGGGCGTAGCCGAGGCCGCGCAGCTTCTGGGATGTTCGACAAATCGTATCCGGATGGCGGAAGAAGATGGCCGACTGCCAGTCCCGCCCGAAAGCGAATCTGGTCGCCGCCTAGGTTACGATATTCCCGCTCTTTTGAACATGCGCAAGGTCCTCGGTGCCTCGCCCCAGCGCGCACCTGAAGATCCGCCGGCGATCATCACAGTTCAGAACTTCAAGGGTGGCGTCGGCAAATCGACAGTTACGACCCATTTGGCGCACTATCTGGCTGTTCAGGGTTACCGCGTTCTCGTCGTGGACTGCGACAGTCAGGCCACGACCACCACTCTGTTTGGTTTCAATCCGCACTTTGCCATCAAGCGCGAAGAGACCCTTTATCCCTATCTGTCAATCGAACCGACCGAAGATGATTTGAGCTACGCGGTCAAGCACACCGCATGGCCCAATGTCGATCTCATTCCGTCCAACCTGCAGATGTTCGACGTCGAATATGAGCTGGCAGCCACGGGCACGGGGGGCGGCAGTGTACTCGCCTCGCGGTTCCGCAAGCTCCGCCAGGGACTGCATGAGCTGGCCCAGAACTATGACGTCGTCCTGCTGGACCCGCCCCCTGCCCTCGGTACGATTTCGCTCGCCGTCATGCAGGCTGCCAACGCCCTGCTTGTCCCGCTGGCGGCGACAACGCCTGACTTCTGTTCGACTGTTCAGTTCCTGTCGATGTTGAACCAGGTGATCAGCCAGTTGAAGGATGCCGGCATTCGGGTCGAGTACGATTTCTGCCGGCTGATCTGCTCGAAGTTTGCCAGCAATGACCCGTCACACGCCCTGATCCAGAGCTTGATGGAGAAAACTTTTGGCGGCGCATTGCTGCCGGTCCCCATGCTTGAATCCGCAGAAATCAGCCACGCGGCCTTGCGCATGATGACGATCTACGAGCTCGAAAAGCCGGTCGGAACGCCCAAGACCCATAAGCGATGCCGCAACAATATCGACGAGGCCATGGGTCAGGTGGAGCAGTTGATCCGTCGTCGCTGGGGCCGGCTCGAAAGCGAGCCTTCTCCACTATTGATGGCCGCAGGCTGAGGAACGCGAAATGTCGAAAAAGCAAGCTGACTATCTTTCTTCATTGCTGAGCGGGGACACGCCGCCCCCCTCCCCTGCTCCGGTTGCATCGGCACCCGCTGCGGCGCCGGCTGTGCCTGCTACACCTCCGTCCGCGACCACTGAGGTTGGCGCCCGTCCTGCGGCTATGAACCTTCTGGCGCGGGACTCGGCGCTGTCGCGCGTGGCCAGTGGTGAAGTCCGCCAGGTGACGCAGTTACTTTTGGACCCCGCACGGGTTCGCATCTGGCATGGCAATGCCCGCCACCAGGCATCGCTGTCGGAGGAGTCCGTCCGCGACCTCATCGACGCGATTCTGTCGGAAGGTGGCCAAAAGGTGCCTGCCATTGTCCGTCGCGTACAAGACGACCCCAGTTACGACTACGAAGTAATCGCCGGTTCGCGGCGCCATTGGGCTATTCGCTGGCTGCGCGCGAACAACTATCCTGAGATGATGTTCCTCGCCCAGGTTCATACCCTGGATGACGAGGCGGCATTCCGTCTGTCGGATATTGAGAACCGGGCACGGAAGGACGTTTCGGATTTCGAGCGGGCCAAGACCTATGTAGAGGCCTTGAAGGCCCACTATGGCGGTAAGCAGGCGCGGATGGCGGAACGCCTGAAGCTGTCCGAAGGTTGGCTGTCGAAGATGCTCAGCGTCGGCGCCCTGCCCGACTGGTGTGTCCGGGCCTTCGCGAGCCCGGCCGACATTCAGCTGAAAACAGTCTATCCGCTGGCCAAGAAAGTGCAGATGGCCCAGATCGCTGAGCCTGAGCTGATGAAGGCGCTGAAGGCCGTAGCCGCGAAGTTGGCGGCTGATCAGTCAGTGGCGCACGCGTGTGGCAAGGCTTCAGTGCCCGCCGTTGACGTCGTAAAGCAATTGATGGACGCCGGCGTCGAGGCCGACACGGCGGGGCCCGTTATTAAGTTCGATGCGTCTAGCGGCCGGACGGCGCTCAGCGTTCTCTCGTCCAACCGGAATGGCGTTTCGGTTCGAGTGCATGCCGGATCCGGTGCAACTGAAGCCGAATTGGTGACTATGTTCAGATCGGCGCTTCAGGCTGTCGAAAAGCAGGGCAGGGGCGCTCGCGGTTAAAATCTTTCCCCGGGGAAAGTCGTTAACGCGCATGTCCGAAACTTTGGGTATGAGACAAAGAACCTGCCAGGGCATACTGCGGTAGCCCCTGCTTGTTCGTCAGGTAATACGTCGTTTCAGAATGGAACGTCGGTAGAATCTTTCCCCGGGGAAAGTCGTTAACAGACCTTCTACTTGGGCGAGGCGCTGATCAGTCGGCTAAGTGCCGTGGGACTCTGCATTTGCGAGAATCGCACTACGATAATCTTTCCCTGGGGAAAGTCGTTAATTTCCGCCGCGCAAATGAAAGACGGTCTGATGGACCATATCGAGAAAAACGAACAAATCGACCTCTTCCTCCCTTATCTCGCAGACCTCAATCTGCGTGATCAGCGTGAAGTCATGGAGCGCCCGTTTTTCAGCCTGGCCAAATCAAAACGTCTCAAGCCGATCGATTATACCTCTCCCGACGGCAAGACCTTCGTCCACGTCTCAGCCAATCCAGACTACGGCATGGCGACGATCTGGGATGCCGACATCCTGATCTACTGCGCAAGCGTATTGAACGACCTTAAGCAGCGCCGGGTCAACGAAATCCCACGGACGCTGAAGATCATGCCGTACGATCTCCTCAGGTCGATAGGCAGACCCATTTCCGGGCGCTCCTACGACCTCCTGGGCGCCGCACTGGACCGCCTGCAGTCGACGACCGTCAAGACGAACATTCGCGCAGAGAAACGATTCGAGGCGACCTTCTCGTGGCTCGATAACTGGAGCCAGCTCGTCGACGCCAAGACTGAGCGTTCAAAAGGCCTGAGCATATCGCTCTCAAGCTGGTTCTACGACGGTGTCTTGATGAACGGCGGCGTGCTCTCCATCGACCGCGCCTATTTCGACATCACCGGCGGGCGGGAGCGGTGGCTCTACAAGGTTGCCCGTAAACACGCCGGCGGTGCAGGTCCTGAGGGTTTCGCCATCGCTCTGCCGACCCTGTTCGAGAAGTCCGGCGCCGAAGGCCAGTATCGTCGTTTCAAGTACGAGATCGCAGCCGTCGTCCGGCGAAATGATCTGCCCGGTTTCGATCTGCGGCTGGCGGATGCCGTCACCACGCGCGAGCCGCTGCTGGTCATGACCCGGCGCCTGGATACAATCCTGCCGGACGGGGAGGGGAACCGCCCCGCAGCGCCTGTTAATTTCGATACCTCCAAAGTCAGTAGCGCCGCCGCGAAGGCCGGTCCTACCGGCCATACCGAGGAACCGAGGAACTACCCGACTGAAGAGACGCTGGTATACCTGCGCAAACACTATGGCGGTTGGGACATGCAGGCCTTGCATGCGGAATTTCGTGACTGGATTTCGCAGAGCGGCGACCGGAGTCCTGAAAAGTACCAGAGCGCCTTTATTGGCTTTGTGAAGCGTTATCACGAAAAGAACCGCCATCAGCTTCGCGCGTCCTGAGCCGAAGCGTTCCCGAAATGACAGCACTGAATCTCTCCGCACTGTCACAATCGTCATTTAGCGCGGCGGCGCGAATCATTTTGAACGAGTTTCCGGTTGCTTTGGCCAAAATTGATTCAATTGTCCGGGCTTATCCACAAGGCTTCGACACATCAGGAACGACCGTTGATCTATCGGGGACAATCCCCTGACACTTCGGGAACGGCACCTTTGATCCATCGGGAACAATCCCCTGACACATCAAGAACGGGCTATTGCCGCAAACCCTTTACAGGCAAGTGAAAAACGCGTACCCGAATGCCCTTAACCTTCTAAATTATTTTATTTAACCCTCTAAACAGGGTTTTGATTATTTGAGATATTTTTTTATAGGAATTCATCTGCCCGATCGTCTTCGTTCAAATGCGCTGCATCTCTGCCAGGTCACCGACCGGTGCAGGTCACAGGGCAAAGAAATCAATGGACGGGTCAGAGCAGGTTGGAGACAATGCCGGATACGAGTCGGAGGTTACAGGTGCCGGGGTTCACCAAGGTTTTACGCTTAGAGCATCAGTTTAAACAAACGCTTGGGATTCTCCAGGCCGACCATCTCTATGTTCGGCAGGTTGCCGAGAACGCCTTCATGATCGCCGCGAGAGACCCCGCTACGCAAACCGAGTATGTTTTATCGCCGTCGCGCAATCCAACGACACCGCGCTACTTCACCAATCTGGGGCGATGCGTCCAGCTTGCCGTTCGGATGTCCGGCCTCAAGACCATCCACTTCGAGCTGCTTGACGAGCCCCTGGTTGAAGTCAATGGCGACTGAATTCGCTCGTCGCCCGTACTTTTCCCCCGCCGCGAGAATTATCCCCCGATCATTGTGACATTATTGCATATCGTTGAAGCGATATTGCATAACGCTTAAGCGAAATTGCATTTTGCGTGCAATTCGGGGTTGCCATATCAAAATCTCCGTACTATTGGTAGTTTAGTACCAAAGGCGTAACTCACTGACAATTCAGAACAAATGGCGTGCGGACATGGATTTCGCGGCGATGGCGGAGCTTTGCGCTCCGAACATTGAGACGACAACACTGTCGGGTATCATCTCTGTGGAATCGGGTTTCAACCCGTTTGCCATTGGAGTCGTGGGCGGTCGTCTGGAACGTCAACCACGCTCGCTAGACGAGGCGGTAGCGACAGCGGATGCGTTGGCAGCCGGCGGCTACAACTATTCGCTGGGACTGGCGCAGGTCAACAAGGCCCATTTTCTGCGGTTTGGCTTGACCAGCCGGACGGCCTTCGACCCCTGCACCAATCTTCGCGCCGGGGCTTTCATCCTGAAGGACTGTTATGACCGCGCGCCAGCGACAACGAACAGGCTCGGCGATGCCCTAAGCTGCTACAACAGCGGTAATTTCCACTCAGGCTACAGCAATGGGTATGTGACGAAGGTCATGACCGCGCGCCTGACGATATCAGGAAGCCTGACCGGCTCTTCGGCGATCGGTGTGGTTCCCGATAAACCGTACGTCCCGCACCGCCGCGAAGCTTTGAAGCCGGCCCGTGGTGGCGAGGCCCTTCTCACCGTCGCCCCCAGCAGCCAATCGCCAGCAGCGGCATCTGCCGGATCCGATACGGCCCTTCTTTTCTAGGAGATTCTGACTATGACATCCGACCATCAAAATCGCATTGCCCGTCTGGGCTATCTTACCGGGTTCGGCTTGGTTCTGGCCACGCCCGCCTTTGCGCAGGTGGCGCAACTGACCAGCGGCCTCAACTGGATTAAAACGACGATTACGGGCATCGGGGTCGTGGTGATCATTATCGCGATCATGTGGACGGGCATCCAGATGATGTTCCAGCATGCGAAATGGAGCCAGGTGGCCCACATCTTCTTCGGCGGCATCCTGGTCGGCGGCGCCGCGGCGATCGGGCCACAGCTATTTGGCGGTGGCGGCGCGACGCCTTAGGCGAGGAGGGGGAATGACCTATCGTGATACCGTCTTCCGAGGCTGCACAAGGCCGGCCATGTTCCTGGGTGCGCCGATGATACCGGTCATGCTGCTGATCGGGGCATCGGTTCTGATCGGCATGCTGGGTCTGTTCGTCAGTGTGTTTGTGCCCATTGCCGTCATACCGATCGCAGTGCCGATCTATGCCTGGATGCGGACTGTGGCAAAGGCTGATGACCAGAGGCTCAATCAGTTGATCCTGAGACTGCGTATGCGGGTTCGCATGCGCGCCGGCCGGCGCTTCTGGGGCGCGCTGACCTATGTACCGCTCGTCTTCAAAAGGAGGTAGGCCATGAAGACCAGAAAACAGATCAAAGAGGCTGTCGCGGCACAGGTCTCCTCGAGCGAATACATCCCTTTCGGAAGCCATATAGCGTCTGACGTCATCAAGCTGAAGCGTAGCGGCGACCTGGTGGCGACCTGGAAGCTCGCCGGCATTGCGTTCGAGACGCAGGATGAAACGGACATTGCCTCTGCCAAAAACGGCCTGATCAACCTGCTTCGTGGCCTGGGTGGCGGCCAGTGGGCCTTATGGTCGCACAAGATCCGGCGGCGGGTCTACGAGCGCCTGAGCGCTATTCCGGAGAACCCTTTCGCTGCTAAACTTCAGAACGATTACAGCGCAACCTTCCGTCATCACCGGCAGATGCGGACCGAGCTATATTTAACCCTGGTCTATCGTCCCACCGTCGGCCAATTGCCGAACCTGTTCGGGCGTTTGTTCGGCGCCGGCAAGCGCTCCGTCGATGACATCGCGGCGAGTGAGCGACAGGCACTGGACGAGTTGGAAGACGCCTCGAAAATGGTTGAGCGGGCGATGGATGCCTATCGTCCGGAGCGTCTCGATTGCAATGTGCGCGGCGGGTTCACCTATTCGGAGCTGCTGCGGCTCTTCGGGTATCTGGTGAACGGCGTCTGGGAAGAGGTCCCTGTGCGCGCCGCTTTCATTGACCAGTACCTGCCGTCGAGCCGGTTGCATTTTGGCGATACGAACGGCCGGCTGCAGATCGTCCATCCGACGGGGCAACGCTTTGTCGGGTTCCTGGACATCCAGGACTATCCGCGCTGGACCGAGAGCGGTATCGGCAATGCGGTGCTCTATTCGGACTACGAATATATCGAGACGCAGAGCTTTTCGCTTTTAAACCGGCGGGATGCACAAAGCGCCCTTGAGCGGCAAAGAGGGCACATGCAGGTGGCGGAAGATGCCTCCGTCTCGGAAATCACCGAGATAACGCAGGCGCTTGACGACCTGGTGTCGGGGCAGATCGAGGTCGGCGAATATCACTATTCCCTGGCCGTGATGACAGAGACCTCGGATGCCTTGACAAAGGCGATGTCGGATGCGCGGGCCGTGCTTCAGGAGCAGGCCGGGTTCAAGATGTCGCCGATCGATGTCGTGCCTGAAGCGGCCTGGTTTGCGCAGTTGCCGGGCAACTGGGACCTGCGGCCGCGCGAGGCGAAACTGACCAGCCGAAATTTTGCCGGGCTATCGCCGTTCCACAATTTCGACAGCGGCAAACGCGACGGCAATCCGTGGGGGGAGGCGGTGGCCTTGTTCCAGACACCGTCCGGACAGCCCTATTATTTCAACTTCCATGTCTCGCCGGCCAATCGCGATACCCTCGGCGAGGCCCTGCCTGGCAACACCTTCATCTGCGGCTCAACGGGCTCGGGCAAGACCGTCCTGCAAACAAGCCTGCTGGCGTTTTCGCTAAAGTATCCAGGCCTGCGAGCGGTGTGCTTCGACAAGGACCGCGGGATGGAGGTAGGCATCCGTGCATTAGGGGGCGCGTATCGAGCGCTGGAGCGTGGCCGGCCTACCGGTTTCAACCCGTTCCAGATGGCGCCCAACGACGACAACGTCCAGTTCGCCGAGAAACTGGTGCGGCTGCTCATCGGCGGCGACCTGACGGCCAAGGAAGAGGCAGAGGTTTCACACGCGGTCAGAACGGTGATGTCGGACCGCATCGAGCTAAGCGTGCGGTGCCTCTCGCTGGTGGTCCAGAACCTTTCTGCGGTGGGAGACAACTCACTGGCCGCGCGCCTACGCAAATGGCAGCGCGGTCAATCGCTGGGTTGGGTCTTCGACAACGAAGCTGACACCCTCGACTTCACAGCGGGACAGGTCTTCGGCTTCGACTACACGGAATTCCTCGACGATCCGGAGATCCGTACGCCGGTCATGGCCTACCTGCTTCATGTGACCGAAGCCCTGATCGACGGCCGGCCGTTCATCTACGTAATGGAGGAGTTCTGGAAGCCGTTGATGGACCCGCATTTCAGCGACTTCGCGCTGAACAAGCAGAAGACCATCCGCAAGCAGAACGGGCTGGGCATCTTCGTCACCCAATCGCCGTCGGATGTGCTCACCCATCCGATCGGCAAGACCATGGTCGAGCAAAGCGTCACGCAAATCTACCTGCCAAACCCGCGGGCCGACCGGGCTGACTATGTCGATGGCTTCAAGGTGTCCGAGGCGGAATATGAGATCATCCGGTCGTTGGCCGACAATTCGCGCACCTTCCTGGTCAAGCAGAGCCAGTCCAGCGCGATCTGCCGGTTCGACCTGGGCGGGCTCACCGAGGTGCTGGGTGTCTTGTCCGGCACGACAGAGAGCGTCGCGCTGCTCGATGAAATCCGCGCCGCGACGGGCGACGATCCGGAGCTGTGGCTGCCGGCATTCCACGAAAAACGTCAATCCAGGACCGACAGGAAGGTAACCGCGTGAAGAAGACAATTCTTGCGATCGCAACGGCGATTTTTGTCATTGGCACGCCAAGCCTGGCGGCGCTCGCCAAGAAAAGCGTACTCGACAACGATCCAGACCTGTTCGCCCTGGTGACCCCTGATCGTCTCCTGGGAAAAACGACCCGGCGCCAGTGGCTGACGCTTTGGCCCAAGCTGGGTCAGGAATATTGGGCCGCCTGGGACTGTAAGGGCAAACGGTGCGACACGCCGCAGCGCGCGCACATCCGCGAAACGGCAAAGCTTATTCCTCGCACTGAGGCCGATCCGGAACCGGTTGGCGACGACCCCGTGCCGGCTGGGCAATAGGTGCCGTGATGAACTTCTTCGAGTCCTTCGAGGCGGGTATGGACCAGCAACTGAGTTTCTACCTCAGTGGCACGGCCTCGGCTCTGTGCGCCATTGCGGCGCCCGCCGTTGCAGCTGGTGTCGTGATCTATATCATCCTCATCGGTTACGCGATCATCAGAGGGGAGGCGAGCGACAGTCTGCACTCGGCGCTATGGAAGACCGTCAAATGGTCGCTGATTGCGGCCGTTGCGCTTAGCGCCGGAGGGTTCAATACCTATGTGGTTGGAAGCCTGCGCGGGCTGGAGGGTGCGCTGTTTCAGGCGACGACCGGCGCTGCCGGAGGCGGCGAACTCCTGGATCAAACGCTTCAGGCGTTCATCTCCTTGTTCAATCAGCTTGTCGAGAACGTCAAAGGAGACGGCATGGGCATGTTCCCCAATGTCGCCGTCTGCTTCGCGATTCTGTTACTGGCGCTCGGTTGCTTTGTGTTTTTCGGCTTGGCGGTCTGCGTCTTCATGTTGGCGAAGGTTGCCGGTGTCCTTGTGGTCGCGCTGGGGCCAGCCTTCATCGCCACGCTCATTTTCCCGCCCATTCAGCGTTTCGCCGACGCCTGGCTGTCCGCGGCCTTGAACACGGTCATCGTCAAGGTCCTGGCGGGGATCGTCCTCACCATCAGCGTGCTGTTCCTTAAATCGGTCGTTGCCGAGGTGTCAGGCCACTTCGATACCACAGCGGTTCTGATGGACTGCCTGAAGATCATGGTTATGTCGGTCTCGTTCGGCGCCATCTTCGGCTATCTGCCGATGCTGTCGGCGCAACTGGTCGGTGGCTCGCCGCTGCCGCACGTGGCCTTGCCGCGCGTCAATTCGGGCGCGCCCCGGCGCCAATCCCAAACCGAGCCCACGTCTTTCAGTGGCGGTCAGATCCAGCACGACCGCAGCCAGACGCTTTACGGGGGCGTTCCCGTCTACCGCCGCAATGTCATCGGCAATCTGTCCAGATAGGTGATCCATGTTCAAATCCATGCGTTTTCCCACCCGTACCGTTCGGGTCGCGTTCGCCGCCCTGGCGCTGGTGGTACCTGCGGGCACGGCCCTGGCCATCGGCGGTATCGGTGACATCGTCTATGATCCCTCGAACTACGCCCAGGCGATCAAGCAGGTGCAGGCCTGGGAGCAGCAGTACCGGCAGATGACCCAGGCGCTTGCCAAGGCGGAGTCCACTTACCAGGCGGCCAAAAGCCAGGTCGACGCTCTGACAGGGGTACGCGGTTTCGGCGACATCCTGAATAATCCGATGTTGCGGGCGATCGTGCCGGGGACGCTCAGTAGCGACCTGGCCGACCTCAATTCAACGGGTGTACTAAACGGCCACGCGCTGAGCCTTCGCGAGGCTTCCGCCGTCTATAACTGCGCCGACCTGTCCAATACGGCCGCGCGCCGAAACTGTCAGGCCCTGCTGGGGCAGACCGCGCAGGCCCAGGCATTCCAGCAGGACACCATGGCGCTGCTAAACCAGCGCACCACACAAATCGACAGCCTCCGCGCCGAGATCAACACGACCCAGGACCCCAAGGCGATCGCCGAGTTGCAGGCGCGGATCGCGGCCGAGCAGGCCCAGGTCGACAACGACCAGACCAAGATCGCACTGGCATCCAACATGCTGGCGGCAAATCGCCAGGCCGCTGCGCAGGCCGAAGCGGAGCGCGTCAATGCCCTCATGGCGACCAACAAGACCTCGGCCCTGGATGGCTTCAGCTTTACCGGCCTCGGCTACGCGACGGCAGGTCAGTGACCATGGCGCGGGATAGTGAAACGATGACTGCACCGAACCTCTTCGCCACGGCGATGGGCTGGGAAGCGGACCGCGCGGCGCTGATCGCGCGCAGCGAACGCCGCGCCTGGCTGGTTGCCCTGTGTGCTTGCCTGGTGACGGCCATGGCGGTCGCCGCGGTCATAGTGCTCCTGCCGTTGAAGCGGGTCGTGCCCTATGTCTATGCCATCGATCGCCAGACGGGTCAGTTGACCCTGATGGACGCCGCCGGCCAGCGCAGCATCGCCGGCAACCAGGACCTGCTCGATAAGCATTTCGCCAACGCCTATGTCATCGCGCATGAAAGCTATGACTGGCGGCTGTTGCAGACCGACTTCAACAACACGGTGGCTTTCTCTGCGCCGCAGGTCGGCCGTGACTATGTTGCCCGCTTTGATGGGCCGCGCGCCATTACCAAGGTCTGGGGAGCGAATACGGAGCGGCGTGTGACGGTGACGTCGATCCAGCTTGCGCCGGACGCGATCAGCCAGAAGGTAGTCGTGCGCTATACGATCCAGCAGCGGGACGCGCAGACGAACACCCTTGCGCCCCTGGAGCACTACATTGCGACGCTTGCCTACGAATATCATCCCGACCGTTCGGGCAAAGAGCAGGACCTGATCCGCAATCCGCTCGGCTACACGGTGACCATGTTCCGTGCCGACCCGGAGATCGGCGGCGTGCCGGGCGTCACGCCTGGCAGCGAAGGGGAGGGCGGCACATGATCGGGTTTAGCCTTCTGATGCTGGCCGCGACCACTCCCACCGCGCCCGTCCCTTACCAGACTTCGGATACCCGCATACGGACCTTGGAGTACCGACAGGACGCAGTGATTGCGGTGCCGGTGTCGCGCGGTGTCGTGACGCGCATCGTGCTGGAGCCCGGCGAAAAGATCATCGCGGCCGCGACCGGCATTCCGTCGAAGTGTGAGACGGAACAGTTGCAGTGGTGCGTGGTCGCCAATGCCGATGCCAATGAAATCTGGGTGAAGCCGCGCGTCGGCGCGGCCCGGAACAATCTCGAACTCAAGACGGACCGACGCGACTACAGCTTCGAGCTGGTAGTTGGGACCGTCGCGACCTACCGGGTGGTGCTGACCTATCCGAAGCCGCCGGCGACCGTGGCGGAACCTCAACCTGATGAGCAGGCACTGCTTGCCGAACGTCTGATGCAAGCGCAGCCGGTCGCCAAGAACAGCGCCTACACGCTGGAGAGCAATCGCCGCGGGGCCGACATCAAGCCGGCAGCCGTCTTCGACGACGGCCGGTTCACCTATTTCCGCTTTCCGGGCAACAGCGAGTTGCCGACCATCTTTGTGATTGGCGCGGACGGCCTGGAGGCCAGGACGAATTACAGCATGGAGGGGGATTACATGGTGGTGCAGCGGCTGGGCCGAAAGTTCGTGCTGAGACTCGGCAAGTCGGTTGTATCCGTCTGGAACGAGCGTTTCGATCCGTTGGGCGAGACGCCGTCCGATGGCGTGACGGTGCCAGGCGTGACGCGCGAGACGAAGGGGGCGGATCATGCCAGTTGATCAGCAACCCGAGTTGGCGGCCGCTCAGGCCAACCCCAGTGGCCTGGCGCCGACCGATCAGATCGTGTCGGTCAATGATCGCGGGCGGCGTGGCAATGGCCCGGCGACCCCGTTCATCGTTATCGGCGGCATCGCGCTGGTCATCCTGATCTTCGGGGTGCTGACGGTAAACATCATCCGGGCGAAGCTGGCCGGGCCGAAACTGGCGCCAACTCAGGCGTCCGAGGCGTCGATGCTGAGCCGGACTTTCCCGGGCGACGACGCGCCACCCCTTCCGGGCACCTCTGCTACGGCCTCAGCTCCAGCCGCAGGGACGCAGGCGTCATGCCCGGATGGCTCGCCTGGCAGTGAGCTGCGCGGAACGGACGGCGTCGTGGTGCGCAACGCAGCAGGGCAGGGCGTACGGGTGTGCGCCAATGGCCAGGTCCTTGGCCCAACAGCGTCGCCCAGGGCGGCGCCTATCCCGGTCACCCGTCAATCGGCGGCTGGGCCAGGCTACCAGCCCTCTGCGTCCCCACAGATCGGCAGCGATGGCCAAATGATGCTCAATGACGGCAAATACGGGGCCGCACCGTCGCTACCCTACCTAAACGACCCGCAGGCCGTCCTGGCGGCCCTCCAGACGCCCGTGGCGGGCGAGCGGCAGCAAACCGAGGGGCTGCTGACCGAAGCCCCCGCAGACGCCCTGGAACGGCAGCTCACGCCCTCTTCGACCCCCATGGTCCAGGCGGGACGTGTGTCGGACCTGAACACCCTTCTACCGAAGGGGCGGACAATCGACTGCGGCCTGTCGGTAAAGGTGGTGTCGTCGCTGGCCGGTCTTACCACCTGCATCGTGACTCAGAACGTCTATTCGGCGAATGGGCGGGTGTTGTTGATCGAGCGCGGGAGCGAGGCGGTCGGAGAATATAGGTCTGGCGTCACGCAGGGCCAGCGCCGGCTGTTCGTTCTGTGGAACCGGATCATTACGCCAGGCGGAATCGTCATCAATCTCCAGTCTCCGGGGGCGGACGCGCTCGGCGCGACGGGCCTTGACGGCCGGGTCGATAATCACTGGTTCGAGCGCATCGGGTCGGCATTCCTGCTGTCGACGGTCCAGGACGCAATTCAATACGAGACGGCGAAGGCCCAGGCGCAATCGGGCGGCGGTACGATCGTGCTTGGCAACACGGCGCAGACCGGCGATCAGATGGCGCAGCGCATACTCGATCAGTCGATCAATATCCCGCCGACGATCTACAAGAACCAGGGCGACCGCGCGGTCATCTTCGTGGCCCGAGATTTGGACTTTTCCAGTGTCTACACACTCCGCGTCCGTCATTAGCTTCGGCCGCGACACGGCGGTCAGGGAACTGCTACGACCGCTCGCGCCATACCTGGCCCTGGCAGATGTGACGGAGATCGTCGTCAACCGGCCTGGCGAGATCCTGATCGAGACCGGCGCGAACTGGCAGAGCGAAGCGGTTGCTGACCTCGACCACAGTCGCCTTGAAGCGCTGGCGCGAGCCATCGCGACCTATTCCGACCAGGATATCGGACCCGCGCATCCCATCCTGTCGGCTATCTTGCCGGACGGACAGCGGATACAGATCCTCGTGCCGCCGGCGGTGCCAGCCGATACGGTCAGTCTGTCGATCCGTTTGCCCATCCGCACAATCCGGCAATTGGAGGAATACCAGGCGGAGGGGGCATTCGATCAGTTTCGCTGGTCACTGCCAGGTCGCTCGGCATATGCCGACATCTCATCAACGGATCAAAGCCTGCTGGATCGCCTGCGATCCAGAAATCTGTCCGCGTTTCTGACCGAGGCCGTCGCTGCGCGTTGCAATATCGCTGTCGTCGGCGACACCGGTAGCGGCAAGACGACCCTGATGAAGGCCTTGTGTCAGCACATTCCGACGCAAGACCGGCTCGTGACGATCGAAGATGTGCGCGAACTGTCATTGCCCAACCACGAAAACCGAGTGCATTTGCTGTATAGCAAAGGCAGACAGGGCGTCGCACAGGTGACACCGGCCGATTTGATCGCGGCGTGCATGCGCATGCGGCCCGACCGCGTACTACTGGCTGAACTGCGGGGATCGGAGGCATTCGATTTCCTGAAGCTGCTGACGACCGGCCATAGCGGCTCGATCACCTCGTTCCATGCCGAAAGCTGCGCTCTGGCGTTCGAGC
>CAMLIY010000003.1 GCA_946480125.1 uncultured Asticcacaulis sp. | reverse complement strand
GGAATGAAAAGGACTGACTTGGTGTCTTCAATGAACGACGGCGCCGCGCTTTTGTATGCGATGGCCCTGACGGCCTGCAGGCCTCACTACCGGGCGCGCTTATTTGCAAGTGCGCGACTGCAGCGCGCTAAAGCCGCACTGGCCTGGTGCGGCATTCCGCGTAGCGTTCTTCAGATGTTGCCTCAGCCAGGTATGTGCGACAGGGCCCTTGGCGAGGAACTGTCTGTACCGCTTGCACAGTTCAAGTCGGGACAATTGACGCTGGCTCAGATCAACGAAATGATGATGTCATATTTCGAAATGCCGATGCCATCGCATGATTACGAGTATTTGATAGACTATATCCATAAGATGCTGACGTCTTTTATCGAGGAAGGCGGTGACGTGAAACGCTATGCCTATGAGATTGGCGGCGTCATTGAGGCTGAGCGAGACCATGCTGTCATACGGATGCGTGAAGCGATCACAGATGTTCACTATCGTGGCGGATGTGAAGCCCGAGGAGACCAAGTGTGACAAAATCATAACAGAGTTAAATCAATTCAAAGTGTAAGTAATTTGAAATATATTCTCCGGTTGAGTGTGGTGTAAATATACCATCCACGCATAGAGTTGCGTGGAGATAAAACATCAATTGAGAGGTAATTATGCCTGCATTTGTAAACTTCATTACAGCGTCCAGACGCGCAAAGTCAGTGGATGCGCTCTTTGAAACCTTTATCGAAGCTATGCGCGGCTTAGGCTTCGATCTCATCAACTTCTCAGTCATTGCTGCCTACGACATCTCAAGTGTTCATTGGGGATTCGGCCGCATCAATACCTATCCAAGTGCCTGGCGGCAGTATTACGAAGCGAATGATTGCCGACGCATCGACCCAGTTGCGCGGTGCGCGACAAGCACGTTCAGGCCTTTCTATTGGAGCGAACTGGATCGGATTTTGCCCCTTACGGCACGACAGCGACGATTTCTACGGGACGCCCAGAAAGCCGGTCTACATAATGGCGTGGGTATCCCGTTCAAGGGGCCGATGTCACAGGTGGCGGGGATAGCGCTGGCCACGTCCGCGCCGGTCGTCAAAGATTTGCCACCGCTCGACCTGATCGTCGCCTATTGCAATCAGTTCTTTGACGTTTTCCGCGCCATGGTCGCACCTGAGCGGACCGTACCAAAGTCCGCCATCCTTTCAGACAGAGAGCGTCAGGTGCTTGAAGGTATCGTCATGAGCCTCACCGATGCCCAAATTGCCCAGATGTTGGGCATCAAACCCAGCACAATCGATTCGCATCTCCGCAGTATCTTTCGCAAACTGAAGGTCCGGAATCGCACCGCAGCCGTCATGTCCGCTCAAAAAATGGGGCTGATTGACCTTTAAGCCACGCGAATGCTGGATTTTATTTGGTTAATTTCTCTGTTCATCTGGTTACACCGCATAACGGAGTAATCAGATGATTAGAGTCGTCAGCTACAAAGACATCTCCTATAACCACGATCTGTTTATTGGTCAGCACCAGCTTAGGCACCGTGAGTTTATTGATCGACAAAATTATCAAGTCAAATCGATAGATGGACTTGAGTTCGATGCTTATGACCATATCGCCGCCGTCTACCTCGTTTACTCAGATGATGGTCGGCATGTGTTGGGTGTAAGTCGGCTTACACCCGTGCGTTATGGCTGTATGCTGGCCGATCATTTTTCCCACTTGGTCGATGACGCCACAATTTTCCGTTCTGATGATAACGTGTGGGAGAGCACACGTTTCTGTATTGATCATCGTCTGCCGGCCGAGAAGCGCCAGGCCATATGCTATGCGCTCGTGGCTGCCAATATTGAGTTCGGAATGGCCAGGGATATCGACCGAATTATTGGGTTGATGCCAACGATGATCCTCCGGTCGGTGTTCGAGAGATCAGGCGTTATGCTTGATCGGCTGGGGCCAGTTCAACGGGTCGGTGGCCACAACAAAATTCAGGCCGCTTCCATCTCGGTATCGAAAGCGCAATGGCAGCGCGTCAAAAGAGCCACCGGCCTTTCGTCGGTTCTTTTCAGCCACGCCGCCGAGCGACGTGCGCATGTCGCGTAGGCGAACCGGGGATATGGCATCACCCACGGGAAATGGCCACAGCCTCGATGCCAGCCTCTCTCGGACCATCGATGCCATGAGCCTGTTGCGCGAGGACCTGCGCCGTGAAGGCATTCAGGACCTGGCCAATGACCTCGACGATATTCTCGTCAAGTGCCTAACGTTGTATCTCGATCGCGAGAACAGCAAGGCGACCTTGGATGTACCGGACCAAACGAATGGTTCGGCGGCCAAGCCTGAGTAATTGTCCGCGTTTGCGGCCAAAGCATAGGTAGCTGTGAGCGCCTTAGAGGTGCTGAATAAGGGGCTTCCCTGAACGACTTGCAGCCTCAGTACAGCGGGTAGAACGCCCGCTTGGAGTACCGAAAATGGGCCAGAGTATAAGTCGAACACATCAAGGTGGTGATTGGACCAACGCCGCCAACTATACGCGATATCTGCAAAGCGATCGCCGCACCTGGGCATGGCTATGGCTCAATCGTAATCCGACATTTCAACAATCAGCCCGAAATACGGAGTTGACCGAATGGTCTCAGCGCAATGGGCCGATTGTCCTCGTCGAGAACTTGTGCCGCCATTTTTAGGTGGGGTATGGGTTCATGCGGAAACGCGCGGCGATGGCGATCCAATACGACGGCTGTTCTGGCTACCGGAGTACGATCCGGCGGTAATTGCAGTACATGCCGAACCGATACCCCCATCTGATCCTGAAGCGTTCGATATCGCCGAATACGCCGACATGTCCGATCTAGCTATGGACAGACTGGGGGCTGAGTTTCTGGTTCTGGATGACGGCATCCATCAGATTGAACTGCAGGTCTGTTCCGGCACGCTATCGAAGGGGCCCGTGCGTCTGCGCTGTGACATTGGTCTTTTCAAGGGCAGTGAAGCCAAGGCGCTGACGGTCCTGCGTTTGGGCGCCTTCCGACGCCTCGGGCGATTTCCGAATAGCCTGTTTCCGCCCGAGCGGAGGGCACCAAAATGGGCGGTCGCCCTTCAGGCTTACGACGGCATGCTCGCGGGCGCATCGCACAGGGAGATCGCCTGCGTCTTGTTCACCGAGCCGTTCGTGCGCGAGGAATGGAATGGTGGCTCGACCTTTCTGAAGGGCCGCATTCAACGTTTGCTACGGTATGGAAGGAAAATGGTCGATGGCGATTATAAGACACTCCTCCAGTAAGGGGCAAACACACGTCATAGCGACCCTGGCCGCGGCGATGGTGGACCGTGCGACTGGTCTTAGGGCTGACCTCGGCGCGAGTCTGGCGCTGGAGGCGGCCGCCATCGGATTGGCCACCGGCGGGCCGCTTGCGCTCAAAATGTTGCTGGATGGCATGGGGCAGGGGCATGTGTCCACAACGTTGGCCGGCGGCCTCGTGGTCGCATTCATTCTAAGTTGGTTAGGCGGCGGCGTGCTTCAAGCCTGGCGCCAATGCTTCTCTCAGAACATACTCAACAGGCTGAATGCCGTCATAGTAGACGAGGCCTTGGCTTCAGTTATGCCTTCACTGGTCGGCAACAGAGATAGCGATAGTGGGCGACTGCTCGGTGCGATGGAGAGATTACCCTTTAGTCTTCAGGTGATCGTGGAAGGCCTGATCTGGCAGATTGCGCCGACCATAGTGCAAGTCCTGATCAGTCTGGCCATTATCCTGAGCATCCTAAAGCCGCTCTATGTCGTCATCCTGGCTTTGACGTTGGCAGGTTTCGCCCTATCTGCCTGGTTTGGCGCGGTCAGGCAAAACACGGTCAGCCTAGAGGCCAGTGCGACCGCGGGGCAATTGTCGGAAACCATGGGAGATGTCCTGCGCAATGCCCGTCGTCTTGTGCTCAACGGCGCGTTGCCCGCCCAGCGGCAGCTCATCTCCGAACGGTTCGAGGGCAAACGACAAGCGTTCCGGCGCATGCTCACCTCACAGGTCGTCATGGCGCTTTTGCAGTATGGCACCGCTGGATTGGGATTGGCTTGCCTGTTGACACTCGGGGCCTGCGAAGTGTTGGCCGGGCGCATGACAATTGGTGCGTTCGTTCTGTTGCAGGCCTATGGTTTCCGTCTGGTGCTGCCGCTCAGCGGCTTTGGCTTTGTGATCAGCCAAGCCGCGATCGCTCTTATTACCGTCAGGGACGTGCTGGATATGGGACGTGAAGGGCAGGCGGCCGAGATCCTCATCCCCCCTCCTGAAGGTCCGGCGGAACTGGTATTGCGCAATGTCGCGTTCAGTTACGGTCTGGGTTTGTCCGGTCTTCATGATGTCAGCGTTACGCTGGCGCCCGGCTCATTCAATGTCGTCGTCGGACCAAACGGCTCAGGCAAGTCGACCCTGGCCCAGGTGATGGCGGGACTGCTGGAGCCCACATCCGGCGACGTCGTGATCAGTGGAGTGCCTTTGCGATCAATCCCCCGCGACCAGCGCTACCGTTTCCTGCTCTACGTGCCCCAGTCCGTGACGTTGCTGAATCGCACCCTCCTGGCGAATGCGCTTTATCCGCCATCAGGCCAGACCGAGGCTGATATTGCGCGCCTGCTTGCCGAGTGGCGTTTCTTCGATCCGGCACGCGACATCGATTTCAGCGCCGGGGTTGGCGAACAGGGCGAGCGGTTGTCGGGCGGGCAAATTCAGAAACTGGAGTTAGCGCGCATCGCTAGGGTCGAGGTTCCGGCAATCGTCCTGGATGAATCCACATCCGCGCTCGATCCGGTCAGTGAAGCCGACATTATACGCACCCTTCGCAAAGGGTACAGCGCGGCGGCCACCTTGATCCTGATCACCCACCGTAAAGGCCTTGCTGAAATGGCCGATCAGGTCCTCTTCATGAAAAACGGAATGCTGATGAGGACCGGAACACACGAGACGTTGATGCAGGATTCAGCGGCCTATGTCAGATTGTGGGAAAAGACAGGGGGTTAGTTGGTCAAGTCAAAATGACTTCGGATATTCCACGCATTTGAGCGAATATCGTCCTCACGACGTCAGAAGTCTTGTCCAGAGCCCTGGTCATGAAACACAAGATAACGCGATTGTTTTAAAGTAAAATGTCGGACCGAATTTATACGCCACGTTGTATATATTGAAGTACCGAATAATCTATGACAGTGCTGACTACTTTGCCGGAACGGCGGGAAGGTCTGGATTCGTTTTCGGCGTGGGATGCGCCTTCAGGTCTTCGGTCAACGCCTTCATCTCTGCGATTTCGCGGACCTGGGCTTCGATAATGCCATCGGCCAGTTTTCTAACGCGCGGATCGCGGATATGGGCGCGCTCGCTCGTCATAATCGCGATACTATGATGAGGGATCATGGCTTCCATATAGCTGACATCATCAACCGTCGCCTGGCTGCGGACGAGCCATAGAGATCCCGCGAAAACCACGACGGCGCCAGCAATGATGATCATATTCGTGCGCTTGTTTTCGTACATCGACCACATGAAGCCCATCATAATGACCGCCATGACCGCACCCATTAAAATAGCCATCCAGGTTCTGGTCTGACTGTAGGTCGCATGGTCAATCGAATAAGTATTCAGATACATCAGACCGAACATGACAACTGTCGAGGTCACGATCATCAAGGCAAAGCGCTTGTAGGGTGTCATCTGACTGACCTCCTTTACGTCATTGAAATATGAAAGCTGATTTAGGATGTTCTGCACAAATTTTCAGCGCGTTCCTAACTATTCTGGAATCAAGACTTCGCAAAATTAGTCGATCGGCGTATGCACAGGCGAGGGTGGCCGGTACGGTGAAAACTTGAGTAGGCGCATATAGTGTCGCGCCGGCAGTTCGATGAGGTGATGCAAGGCCATCGCCGCCGGAATGACACCGAGGACCAGGCCGGCCCACAGCCAGATTGGCATGGCGTCGGGATTGATATGGGCGACCTTTTGCAGGCCTTCGACATAGACCAACTGCCAGGGAATGCAGATCATGTAGATGGCGAAGCTGACCTCGCCGAGGTAGACCATCCATCCTTGGGAAAGGATCGATGACCCTGACCGAGCAGCCAGCCCGAGGCCCAGAATCAATGCCGCGCAGAACAGAACCGAAACTAGATCGGGTCCTTGAAAGATGATGGTTGCGATCAGGCCAACCAATCCAACCGCTGCGATAGCAAGCGCCGCGTTTAGGGACGTTATCCTCCCCGATCTCCAGACGAGCCACATGGCGCAACCCAGCGCGAAACAGGGCACGATACGAAGCGCACCCCAGAACATCGTCGCCTCGGTAAGTGGAAAGCCGGCGAATAACGGAAACAGCAAATAAAGCGCGGCCAGGAGTATGATGGCGAGACCCACAGCTATGTACGGCCTTGCCCAAAGGGCAACTGCCGCCGTCGCGAAGGCGGGGAAGGTCAGATAGGCGAACCATTCGGCCGAGATCGACCAGGAGGGATGGTTCCAGCCGCCGTGCGGCGCCAAACCCCAGGCTTGTGTAAGTGTGAGGTGCGCGGGCAAGGACGACCAGATAATGAGCTTGTCGCCGGCATGGATGCCGGCCAAAGCCAATGCGCCGATCAACAAGCCGAGGCCTGCGATGATCGCCACGTGCATGGGATAGATGCGAGCCAGGCGCGCCCAGATGAAGTCGCGGTAGCCGAAGCGCTTCGCCTTGAAGCTTTCGAGATAGACGTGGCTGAGAATAAATCCCGAAAGCACGAAGAACAGCTCAACGCCGAGGTAACCTTTGGCGACGAAGTCCGGTCGCATGGGTTGCAGGTTTGGCCAGAAGTGAAAGGCGACGACCCACATGGCGGCAAAGAAGCGCAGGCTGGTGAGCGGCCGCAGATCCTGCGGCCTGGCTATGGAAGTGTCATTGTGATGCGTCATATCTGGCCCCTGTAGACCTTATGTAGATGTGGGATTTTAAAGAGCGGTCGGTGGTTCCATCATGCCCAAGGCGGCCACCAGGGCGAGGACAGAAAGGCCGGCCAATGTTTCAAGAATGAGACTGTGGCGGAGCGCGGCGATCGCGTAAGCCGTGTCACCCGCTGGGATGGATTTTTCCAGAGCGGGCGTTAACCGGAACCGGTTCAGTCCGGCGAGAACCAGCATCCCTGAGAAAACCACAAGCTTAAGACTAAGCAAGACGCCGTAAGGCGACTGGAAGACCTGCCCGATATGATCCAGGCCTATGAGAAAGTAGCTGTTGATCAGGCCGGAAACGACAAGCACGGCGACAAGGGCAGAGCCGACGCCGGAGAAGTCCTTGAGGGCATTAAACAGTGTGGTTTGCTGTTCGAGATCCTGAGTTTTTGGCAGGCACAGCAAGGCCAGGAACGCGAAGAGCGCACCCAGCCACACGCCTGCGGCAATCATGTGCGCGATATCGGCAATCAGATGAACGGCCCCGCCCGCGCCCTCGGTTGATGCGCCGTGGCCGGTCCAGGCAAAACTTGCGAGCAGAACCGTCCCAAGCAGGCAGGCCGCCTGCCACAAACGGAGGGAGGGTTTTACGAGCACTACGGTCAATAGCGTCACGAAACTTAAGGCAATTCGCGCGGCGATGGCATGACCCCACTGGGTGTCAGTCAAGACAACGGACACGGACGGCATATCGAGTTTATCGAGCGAGATACCGTTCATCGTGGCGGCCTGGGCTGCCAGTGACAGCAAGGCACCTAAAAAAAGAAGCAGACTGCTGGCAACGAGAAGTGGCTTCGGCCAGCGCAAGGCGCCGGCCGAAGTATTGCCGTCAGGCGGAAGAAGCATGAGATAGAACAGGGCCGCGCCGAGCAGGCCGGTAGCCCCTGCGTATTGCAAAAATCTCGCGATGCTTGCCGCCCACATATTGGTCTTCCTATTTTACGGTGAAGCTGTATTCGCCGGTTACGCGGTGACCGTCGTCGGTCGTGACCGCGTGCCAGGAGACTTTGTAAGTGCCGGCCATCAGCTTGCCTTTGACGGGTGCGGTCAGCATCATGCCGCTGGAATCCACAACGGGCGCGACATCGACCTTCATGCCGTCAGCCATTGTGACGTCAAAGCCGGAGAGCTTCGGCGCCAACTTTTCGTTGAAGTGCAGCATGATCGATTTCGGCGACGCCACCGTCGAACTGGCCGCCGGCATGGCGCTTTGCAGCTTGGCGTGAGCGTCCGCCACATTGGCTACGAACGCTGCGGCCATCAGTGTAGCGGAAGCGAGGAACAGGTTGAGCTTTTTCATGATAGTCTCCTTGGGGTTGGGAGGATTTAGAACATCCACCGGATACCGAAGCTGAGCCGGGTGTCCGTTGGTTTTTCGCCACGCATGCGGGCGTAATCGGCGGTCTTGCCGAATTTTTGCTGATAGGTCAGATCGACATAGGGCGCGAATTCACGGCGGATTTCGTAGCGCGTTTGCACGCCTATGCTGGCATCGGTGAGACCGGTGCCGAGACCCTCAACCGCGTCATTCCGGCTGTTTACGTTCATCTCGAAACGCGGCTTCATGATGAGGCGTTGGGTAATCAGCCATTGATTTTCGTAGCGAAGGCGACCGCTTAAAGCGCCATCGTCGCGTAGAAAGAGGTGCGCTTCCGTGTCGAAGAAGTAGGGCGCCATGCCCGTCAAACCGGCAGCGAGGAAGGTATGGGCCTTGCCACCTGGGACGTCTGGCTTCAAATCCGTCCTTACCCCGACTTGGGCATCCCAATAGGTTGCGACGTGCCGGCCGTAGAGTGCCCACAGTTCAGCCTTGTCGGTCTTGCCGTCGGTGATCTCGCCTTCGCTTTTCAGCCACAGACGATTTGTGTCGCCACCCGCCCAGCCATCGAAATCCCAAGCGCCGGTATCCAGACCGTTCTTCCTGGAGAGATCAGTCTCCAGGGTGAACATGTGGTAGATGGCGGGTTTGTGTATGTTGGCCATGCCGTTCATTGCCGCGGATTCTTCGGCCCGTGCGGCGTTGGCAAGTAGGCCCAGGCCGAACGCCATGAGGACGAGCGTATTTTTATCAGTGCGCATGGGAAGCCTCCTTGCTGCTGCTAGCAGACGAGCCGCTCATATCCATGCCGCTCATCCCGCTCATATTCATGCCGTCCATTTTCATGGGGGCAGCTTTGGTCTTCGGTGCGGTCTTCTTTTTGGCGGGCGATGCCTTTTTCTTAACCGGCGTCTTGGCCGTCGGTTTTTTGCTCATGTCCATTCCCGACATGCTGCTTTTCTCGTCCGTCCCCATCGTGGTTGGTTTGGCATCCGGCGCGGACATAACCATTGGGGGGCTGGCGGACTGAGCATCGTCATTTTTGCCCATGTCCATGTTGCCCATGCTCATGCCGTTCATGTCGTCGGGCTTGGCAGGTGGTGTGGAAGGAGGAGCCGGTTGGGTCATGTCCATACCTTTCATGTCTCCAGACGTGCCGGAGGTGGAGGGCTTGCCCATATCCATCCCCGACATCCCGCTCATGCCCTTCATGTCTCCGGAACCAACCGGCATTGCTGCGGGTGGAGGGGCGCCGGGTTTTTCCACGACCAGATCGGTCATCATGCCGGAAAGCATGTGGAACATCAGGTGGCAGTGGAACGCCCAGGTGCCCTCATTGTCGGCGGTCAGGATCACGGAAATCGTCTGGCCAGGCGGGACAATGACGGTGTGCTTGTTCGGCAGCTTGTCCATGGGCTGGCCGTTTTCCAACTGAACAAACATGCCATGCAGATGCATCGGGTGCGCCATCATGCTTTCGTTGATCAGAGTCAGGCGTACGCGTTCGTTGTAGGCGACGTGGATGCCAATGTTCGGATCGAATGTCTTTCCGTTCATTGTCCAGACATAGCGTTCCATATTGCCGTCCAGGCGAACGGTGATCTCGCGTGTCGGCTCCCGTACATCTGATTGGGTGTCACGGTAGATAAGATCGTTGTAACTGAGAATCCTGGTGTCTCCGGGCGCGTGCGCATCGGCCCATCCGCTCGTACCGTCCATAGACGACATGTCCATTTTCGGATCGTCCATCATCATCATGCTCATGTTCATATCGGCCATGGTCAGGATTGAACGCGGACGCTGAGCGGGCATGTCGCCCTTCATGCCGTCGCGAGGCGCTAAGGTGCCGATGGCAAAGCCCGTGCGGTCGATAGGTTCGGCCGCGATGGTGTAGGCTTTATCGTCTTGAGGCTCGACGATGACGTCATAGGTTTCGGCATTGCCGAAACGGAACTCATCGACATTGACCGGCTCGACCGGCTGGCCGTCCGCGGCGATCACCGTCATCTTCAGGCCGGGGATGCGGACGTCATAGATCGTCATGCTGGCGGCATTGATAAACCGAAGCCGGACCTTTTCGCCCGGTTTGAACACGCCGGTCCAGTTCTGGTGGGGGCTCTTGCCGTTCATCATAAAGGTATAGCCTTCGACATCGGCCAGATCGGTGGGCATCATATTCATCTTGCCCCACTGACCGGCTGCCTTCACCGCCTTGCCAAGGCCCATCTTGCCGACATCGGAGAAGAAGTCGCCAATGGTGCGTCGATGATATTGGTAGTAGTCGGAAGAGGCTTTCAGGTGCGCCTGGATTGTCTTGGAATCCTCAAGGCTCTCATCGGACAGGATGACCGTGTAGTCACGGTCGGACTTCACGTCCTCGGTCGCATCTTGCGATCCGGGCGCCGGGTCGATGACGATGCCTGAAAACAGGCCGTCCTGCTCCTGACCCATGGAATGCGCATGATACCAGTAGGTGCCGGACTGCTTGATATGGAAGCGATAGGTAAAGGTCTCGCTCGGTCGAATGCCGTTGAAACCATTGAAGCCTGGAACGCCGTCCTGGGAACCGGGCACCAGCAGGCCGTGCCAGTGGATGGAGGTATCCTCCTTCATGGTGTTGGTGACGTGGATGACAGCGTCATCGCCCTCCGTGAAGTGAAGGACGGGACCGGGTATGGTGCCGTTGACGGTGATCTTGCTGCGGGGCTTGCCCGCGACCTCGACCATCTGGCGTGCGATGGTCAGGCTATATTCTTGAATGTGAGTCGGGGTTTCGGCTTGAACCAGCGTCGGCGGTAACGCCAAAGCCAGCAAACCGAACACCAGCGAAAGCAGGTGTTTCATAGTCTCTATCCTGGAAGAAGACACGCTCACAGGCGTCAGATTGGCGCAAGCAAGCTTGGGAATGCCACGCGCCAAAGAGCGCGTCACACGGCGTCTAAGATTGCAGGATCAGGCTCGGGGAGGTCGTTTAAGCGTATCGGCAAGATACGAGGGCAGGGCATATGCGCTCTGCCGATCCACGACTAACTCTTCCATATGGAAAACGGCCGGGATCAAATCGGTCAGCAGCGATGGCGTGGCTGGACAATGGCTCAAAGGGCAACTGCATCCGTTCGAGCAGCAACCGCCACCCATGTGGCCGGCGGGCTTGCTCTTTGAGGGACTGTCCTTGGCAGTTTGCGCTGCCATGGCCTTGGCGCATTCCGCATTCATGCCCGGCATTGAGACTTCAGCAGCCGGTTGCGCGTGTTGCTGCGTGTTGGCTGCCATGGCCTGGGCATGCAAAGGCGAGGTAATCGTCACGAAGACGAACACCAGTCCCATCAGCAGTCTTGTCCAAACCTTGGTCATGAAACGCCAGATAACGCGATTATTGTTAAAATGAAATGTCTAACGCTCTACATACCCCCATAGGGTATCTATTGCAAGCGCGTTTGAAGTGCCAAATAATCTATCCCGCCGATACTCATAGCTTCACGCTTCTGATCCGAAGGCTATTGCCGATAACCGAAACCGAGCTGAACGCCATGGCGGCTGATGCGATAATCGGCGAAAGGAGCAGGCCAAACGCCGGATATAGGACGCCAGCGGCGATCGGCACACCGATCAGATTGTAGGCGAAGGCGAAGACCAGATTCTGTTTGATATTCCGCATGACGGCCCGGCTCAAGGCTCGTGCCCGTACAATGCCACCAAGATCACCTTTGATAAGGGTGATACCGGCACTTTCCATGGCGATGTCGGTTCCATTGCCCATAGCGATGCCGACGGTTGCGGCTGCCAGCGCGGGCGCATCATTAACGCCATCTCCGGCCATTGCGACTTTGCGGCCTTCCTTGATCAGGCGTTCGATGACGTCGGCCTTTCCCCCCGGCAGGACATCGGCTTCAACCTCGTCGATCCCTAAGTCCTTGGCGACGGCCTTCGCCGTGACCGCGTTGTCGCCGGTCAGCATGACAAGACGCAAGTTCTCGCCTTTCAACGCCTTCAGCGCCGCGACGGTCGATGCCTTGATGGGATCGGCAACGACGATAATTCCGACGGACTTACCGTCGATCGAGGCATAAATGGCGGTCTGCCCCTTGTCACGATAGGGTTGGGCAAGGGCGGCCAATACACCATCCTCGCTGATAAGTGAGGCATTTCCGAGCATCACTGCGGCCCCATCGATGCGTCCTGCCACGCCCTTTCCCGATGGCGCTTGGAAGTCCTTGACGGCAAAGGTAGCAACACCTTTGTCCTTTGCGCCCTTGACGATGGCGTCGGCGATAGGATGCTCACTGACCGCTTCAAGAGAGGCCGCGAGTGACAAAAGCCTGTCGGCATCGAAGCCGTCGATTGTTTTGACATCGATCAGTTTCGGCCGGCCCTCGGTAAGTGTACCCGTTTTGTCGAAGACCAGTGTATCGACCCCTTCAAACGCTTCCAGGACAGCGGCGTCACGCACAAGGACGCCTTCCTTGGCTGCCCGGCCCGTGCCCGCCATGATCGACATGGGGGTGGCAAGTCCAAGAGCACAGGGGCAGGCAATGATCAGCACGGCAATAGCATTGAGAATGGCGTAGCCGAGTTTAGGCTCTGGGCCCCAAAACATCCAGACGGCAAATGTCACCAAAGAGACGGCGATGACGGCCGGGACAAAGTAACCCGAGACGGTATCGGCGACGCGCTGTATCGGAGCGCGAGAACGCTGGGCCTGGCCGACACGAGCGACGATCTGTGCCAACAGGGTATCATTGCCAACGCGCGTGGCTTTCATGACAAAGCTCCCGGATTGGTTGACCGTGGCACCTGTGACCTTGTCTCCAGGCCCTTTGGTGGCGGGCATGGCTTCGCCGGTCAGCATCGATTCATCGACATGGCTTGAGCCTTCGGTAACTTCACCGTCCGTCGGAAGCTTCTCACCGGGTCTGACGCGCAAAAGATCACCGACATGGATCTGTTCCAACGGAACGGTTTCTTCGTCTTGCCCGTTCAACCTGTGAGCGGTCGCCGGCGCCAACTTCAGCAAGGCACGGATCGCATTGCCTGTTTGCGCGCGTGCCTTCAATTCAAGAACCTGACCAACGAGCACAAGCGCGGTGATGACGGCGGCAGCCTCGAAATAGACTTCCGGCCCCATCCCCATCGGATGCGGAAATAGACCCGGCACCAGGACGGCCACAACGGAATAGGCCCAGGCGACCAGGACGCCGAGCGCAATCAGGGTGAACATGTTCAAATGAAGCGTCTTCAGCGAGTCCCAACCGCGAACCAGGAACGGCCAGCCGCATCCCAACGCCACCGGCGTTGCCAGGATCATTTGAATCCAGAGCGATACAGTTTCAGGAACATATCGCGACAAGCCGAAGTGCGTGCCCATAGCGAGGACGGCGACGGGAATACTTAAGGCTGTCGCGATCCACAGGCGGCGCGACATGTCCTTCAACTCATGATTTTCTGGCTCGTCGAGCGTTATGACCTCGGGTTCCAACGCCATGCCGCAGATGGGGCAAGAGCCTGGACCTTCCTGGCGGATTTGTGGGTGCATGGGACACGTAAAGATAACGGTCTCGCCTGCCTTCGGCACAAGGGACTGTCCGGGCTCGGTCTTGTCATGATGGTGACAGTGTTCGTGAGCTTCAGGTGCTTGCTGATTAGCCGCAACGGTTTCCGGCGCCTTGTGACAGCACGACGCCGCAGGTGTTGTGGTTGCGGTCTGCGCGTCGCGTTCAACGGGCACGAGGGGCATATGGCATATCGGGCATGATCCCGGCCCCTCTTGCCTGACCTCGGGGTGCATAGAGCAGGTATAGGTCTTTGAACCCGCCACAAGCTCTGTCGTCTGAGACGCCACCCCCGTGTCGGACTTGGCATTCTGGCAGCAGGACGCCTTGCCGGCTTCAGACTTGGAGCCGGTTATGTCTTCGTGCGACATTGTCGCCTCCTATTCGTACTTCTTGAGAAGGACCATTATTTCGGTGAGTTGTTTGTCGCGCGTCGCGTCGTCACCGCAGGCGCAAGACTTGGCGAGGCAGGATTTCATGTGCGTTTCGAGGACGCTCAACTCTATGGTCTTGATGGCGCTACGCACGGCCCGAAGCTGGGTAAGAATATCGACGCAATACTGGCCTTCGCCGATCATGCGTTTGATGCCTTCAAGCTGGCCTGCGGCACGATTAAGACGCGGAAGCTGTTCAGAGTGTGATGGATGTTCCGACATTGCGACCTCAGTTATACCCTATAGGGGTATATATACCCGTCGGGGGTATATTACAAGATCGGATCGTCAATAAACAATGTGCAAGGTTGTTTGATCGCTATTCGTCAAACGATGCCAAATGTACCCTACATAACCGGGCGATGGAAGGTGGCTTTTATCGCCACCTTCGCTGCGGGCTACTGTGGTGTTGCCGCCGTGACTTCAGCGTCCGATCCCTGGACCTTGACGTCGAATTTGATCTTTTCGCCGACCTTCAGACCGTCGAGCAAAGATGATGGCGTGGCTTTGAACGCCATGGTCATGGCGGGCCAGTCAACGGCTGGAATGGCGTCGTGTTGGATGGTTACGGTGCCTGCCACCTTGTCGATGGCGGTGATGACGCCTACACCACTGCCTTTTTTGGCACCGGCGTCGGTATCCATAGCCATGCCGGACATATCGGACATACCCGACATGCTGGCCATTTCGGCTGGTGCCGCCGCCGAGGTCGAGGCAGCTTCAGGCGCTGCAGGCCTGGGGCTACAGGCTGCGAGCCCGCCGGCAAATGCGAGTGTTGACAAGGTAATTGCTATTTTGGCTCTCATGATAATCTCCTTTGGTTGAGAGTTTGGGGGAAAGGTTTCGGTGCACGCCGGCGCAGCAGCAGGTAAGCGGCCGGGACGACGAGCATGGACAAAAGCGGCGCGGTTAGCATCCCGCCGATCATGGGGGCGGCGATGCGGCTCATGACCTCGGAACCGGCGCCATGACCGAACAGGATGGGCAAGAGGCCGGCGAGGATAACGCAGACGGTCATAGCCTTGGGCCGAACGCGCAGGAGCGCGCCTTCGCGCACGGCGGTTTCGATATCTGCCTGTGACGGATCTGGACCGTAGGCTTTCAGGGCATCTTTCAGATAGATCAGCATGATGACGCCGAACTCGGCCGAGACGCCCGCCAGCGCGATAAAGCCGACGCCGGTGGCTACCGACTGGTGGAAGCCCAGAAGGTAGAGTGTCCAGATGCCACCGGTCAGCGCGAACGGCAGGGTGAGCATGATCAGAGCGGCTTCATCGAACCGGCCGAATGTGACGTAGAGCAGCAGGAAGATGATGACGAGCGTCGCCGGCACGACCAGTTTCAGGCGCTCGACAGCCCGTTGCAGGTATTCGAACTGGCCCGAATAGGCCACCGACACCCCCGGCGACAGCTTGACGTCCTTGGCCACTGCCTTCTGCAAATCGCCAACCACTGAAGCCAGATCGCGGTCGCGGACATCGACAAAGACCCAGGTCGAAGGCCGGCCGTTCTCCGTCTTGAGCATGGGTGGGCCATCGGCGATCTGGACCTTCGCAACAGTCGATAACGTAATCTGCTCACCCATTGGGGTGAGGATGGGCAGCTCGCGCAGACCTTCAAGGCTGTCCCGCAATTCGCGCGGATAACGGACACTGATCGGATAGCGCGCCAGACCATCGACCGTCTCACCTACGTTCTCGCCACCGACCGCGCCGGAGATGATCGACTGGACGTCTGAGATATTGAGGCCATAGCGCCCGGCCGCTGCCCGATCGATGTCGACATCGACATAGCGCCCGCCGGTGAGCCGTTCGGCCAGGGCCGAGCTGACGCCCGGCACGGTCTTGGCCACGGTCTCGACGTCGTGGGCGATGCGGTCGAGTTCGGCAAGATTGCTGCCGGAAACCTTGACCCCAATGGGGCTCTTGATGCCGGTCGCCAGCATGTCGATCCGGTTGCGGATCGGTGGCACCCAGACATTGGCGAGACCGGGCACCTTCACGGTCCTGTCCAGTTCATCGACGAGGCTCGAAGGTGTCATACCCGGCCGCCACTGATTGCGCGGCTTGAACTGGATCGTCGTCTCAAACATTTCCATCGGCGCCGGATCGGTGGCGCTCTCTGCCCGCCCAGCCTTGCCGAAGACGGTGGCGACTTCGGGGACGGTCTTGATCAGGCGATCGGTCTGCTGAAGGAGTTCGGAAGCCTTGTCGGCCGACAGGCCGGGTAGGGCCGACGGCATATAGAGCAGATCACCCTCATCGAGTTGCGGCATGAACTCAGCCCCGAGACGTGTCAGGGGCCACGCCGTTGTTGCGAACGCCAGCGCGGCGATCAGCAGGGTGGTCTTCGGCCGCCGCATCGCTGCGTCGAGAGCCGGACGGTAAATGTGGGTCAGGAAGCGGTTGAGAGGGTTGGACGATTCCGCCGGGATCTTGCCCCGGATCAGATAGCCCATCAGCACCGGCACGAGCGTGACCGACAGGATGGCTGCGCCCGCCATGGCGTAGGTCTTGGTGAAGGCCAGTGGCGAGAATAGACGGCCTTCCTGTCCTTGCAGGGTGAAGACCGGGATGAAGGAAAAGGTGATGATGAGGAGGCTGAGGAACAGGGCCGGGCCGACTTCGGTCGCGGCTTCGGTTATGACCCGCCAGCGTTCATCGCCTTTCAGGGCCTCGCCGGGATGATCATGTGTCCAGTGCTCGATCTTCTTGTGGGCGTTTTCGATCATGACGACCGCCGCATCCACCATCGCACCGATGGCGATAGCGATGCCCCCCAGAGACATTATGTTGGCGTTGACGCCCTGGCTGTGCATGACGATGAGCGCGATCAGGACGCCGATCGGCAGGGTGAGGATGGCGACCAGCGCCGAGCGGACGTGCCACAGGAACAATCCGCAGACTATGGCGACGACCAGGAATTCTTCGATCAGCTTTTCGCGCAGATTGCCGATGGCGCGGTCGATCAGTTGCGACCGGTCGTAGGTGGTGACGACCTCGACGCCCGGTGGCAGGCTCTTTTTCAGTTCGGTGAGCTTGGCCTTAACGGCGGATATGGTCTCCATGGCGTTCTTGCCCGAGCGCAGGATGACCACGCCGCCGGCGACTTCGCCCTGGCCATTCAGTTCAGCGATGCCCCGGCGCATCTCCGGCCCCGTCTGGATGGTGGCGACCTGGCCCAGAGTGACAGGAATGCCGCCACCTGTGGTTTTCAATGGTATGGCCCGGAAGTCATCGAGCGTCTTCAGGTAGCCGCCCGCCCGCACCATATATTCGGCCTCGGCCAGTTCCAGCACAGAGCCGCCGCTTTCGCCGTTGGCGTTCTGGATGGCGGAAACGACCTCCCCATGCGTCACGCCATAGGCGGCCAGCTTTACCGGATCGAGAACCACCTGATACTGCTTGACCATGCCGCCGATACTGGCGACCTCGGCCACGCCCGGCAGGGACTTTAGTTCGTAGCGCAGGAACCAGTCCTGCAAGGACCGCAGTTGCGACAGGTCATGCTGGCCGGTCTTATCGACCAGGGCATATTCATAGACCCACCCGACGCCGGTTGCGTCCGGCCCGAGCGAAGGCTTGGCGCTGGCCGGCAAGCGGCCCTGCACCTGGTTGAGATATTCCAGTACGCGCGAGCGCGCCCAGTAGAGATCGGTGCCGTCCTCGAACAGAACGTAGACGAAGCTGTCGCCGAAGAAAGAATAGCCACGGACCGTCTTGGCGCCGGGCACCGACAGCATGGTGGTGGCCAGCGGGTAAGTAACCTGGTTCTCGACGATCTGCGGCGCCTGGCCGGCATAGGAGGTGCGGATGATGACCTGCACGTCGGAGAGATCGGGGAGGGCATCCACGGCCGTCGCCTTGATGGCGAATAGGCCGGCAGCGATGATCGCGAGCGTCGCCAGGATGACGAAGAAGCGGTTCCTGACGGACCAGCGAATAAGGGCAGCGATCATGGCTTCGCTCCCATCGGCTGAATTTTTTCAATGACCGGGCCATCCGGCTTCTGCACGAAAGCGAAGCTAACATGGTCGCCAGCCTTCATGTGGTTGGCGAGGGCGGGTGAGGACAATTTGAACGTCATCGTCATGGCCGGCCAGCCGATGGCGGGGATGGCTTCATGGCTGAGGGTGATCGAATCTCCCTTCAGTTGTTCGATCATGCCCCGCGTTTGGTAGAGCGCTGGGGCCGAAGAGGATGGGGGCGTGGAAGGCATCCCGGTCAGCGGACGCGCATTGATCCCGGCCAGGCTGGCTTCGGAGTCGATCAGGAATTGGCCCGAGGCCACGACCTTGTCGCCTTCATTGAGACCGGAGAGGATTTCGGTGCGGTCGCCGGTTTCCCGGCCGGTCTGGACTTCGGCGGGGGCGAACCGGCCGTTGCCGCCGGCCAGCATGACCAATGTGCGTTTGCCGGTACGGATCAAGGCCTCGGTCGGCACGAAAAGCGCCTGACTGCTGTCGCCGCTCAGGTGAACAGTGGCGAACATGCCGGGACGCAACTTACCGCCCTTGTTCGGCAATTCTACTCGCACGCTCAGGGTCCGGCTCTCGGTTTGCGCCGTCGGCAGGATGTCGGCTACACGACCGGTGAAGGTTTCGCCCGGAAATGCCGTTAGTTCGGCGGTTACGGGTTGGCCAATTTTAACACGGCCCGCCTGGATTTCCGGGACCGACGCCGTAAGCCAAATGCTGGAAAGACCCGTGACCTGAGCCAGCGTCTGTCCCTGACTGACCGTCATGCCCTGACGAGCATCGAGCGTCTGAATAGCGCCACCGACCGGCGTAGTGATGGTGACGACATTGCTGACCCGTCCGGTTCGCGCGATGTTTTCGATCAGGCCTTGTGGCATGCCGAGCAGAACCAGCCTTTGCCGGGCGGCGGCCTCTAGGGCCGGATCGTTCGTCTGTCTGACGGCCAGATATTCGGATTGAGCGCCGCCCCAGGACGGCACGAGGATGTCAGCGATCGGTGCGCCGGCCGCAATGATATCGCCCGGTGCGCGGGCATAGACACGCTTGACGAAGCCATTCGCCCGTGCCTGGACGATGGCAACATCGCGCTGATTGAAATCGAGCGAGCCGGCCGCGTCGAAGCTTTCCGCGAAATCACCATGTTCAACTGTGGCCAGCCGGACGCCGAGATTTTGCAACCGTGCCGGATCGATGCTGACACCGGCCGCTGCATCGACACTGTCGCCGGCATATCGCGGAACGAGCTGCATATCCATGAACGGTGACTTGCCCGGCTTGTCGAAATGCTGGTCCGGTTTCATCGGATCATACCAGTAGAGCACCTTGCCCTTGTCCGCGGAGGCCGCAGTGGCAGTGGGGTGCGGCCCCAGTAGCTTGGCGAGGCCAAAGCCCGCGCTACCGGCGACCAAAGCGATAACGGCGGCCGATAGCCCGAGACGAAGGCGGGGAGACATATTCAAAAAGGTCATTGGTCGTCGCTCCCGTAGGTCAACGTGATCCGCACGGCATCGACAGCGACATCAGCTTCGCGGGACAGGAGATCGACGCGGGCCTCGGCCAGGGCCAGTTGCGCACTCAGAACATCGGACAACATGGCGGTGCCTGCGCCATAGCTGGCGACTTCCAGATCGGCCTTCCTCTGCGCCAGCGGCACGAGCGTGGTTTGGGCGCGAGTAAGCCGGTCATGGTGCATGATGTGATCGGCCAGGTCTGCGTCGAGCTGCGCCTGCAATTGCTGATGAGCGGCGTCGCGCTCGAAGCGCACCTTGTTGGCAGTGTTCTGCCGCGCCTGGATGGTTGGATCTTGCCGGCTCTTCGAGAACAAGGGCAAGCTGAGAGTTACGCCGGCCGAGACCATATCGCCCCACATCTGATCGCGGTGCTGGTAGGTAACATCCCATCCCCAGTCCGAGCGTTTGCCGGCTCTGGCCAGCTTCACATCCGCATCGGCTTGCTGGTTCATGGCGTTGTACACGCCAAGCGTCGGGTTTTGCTCCAACGCCAGCTCAAGGGCGGCCGGATCAACCTCATAGCCCGGCAATTCACCCGTTACGTCTGCTGTTTCGTCGCCAGTCCACCGGATCAATTCGGCGCGTGCCTTCGCCTCTTCGGAGACCAGATCGGCGCGACGGTCCTCAAGCGCCGCCATGAGTTGGGCGGCGTCAAGGGTCTGAGACGGCCGCAGGCTGCCCCCTGTCAGTTGCGACGGCGCGCTTTTCTCGATAGACCGGATAGATGCGGCGATGCCGTCAAGTGCGGCCATCTTCTGCTTGGCATAATAAAGATTGACCCAGGCGACGGCCGTACTGACCTGTACCGTGCGGCTCTCAAGCGCTACGCCGGCTTGGGCTGCGCCGATATCTGCGTCTGCCCGGCCTCGCTCCGCCTTGCGTTTACCGGCGTTCGGCACATCCTGCACAACCCCAAGAGTCGTCATGGTCATGCTGTCACGGCTGAACGACCCGGCTGGCGGACCTGAAATGGGGAAATTCTCCACGCCGAAGCGCAGCTTGGGATCGGGCAGGCGACCTGCCGCTATGGCAGATGACCGGGCGGCCGCCAGATCGGCCGTTTTGGCGGCCAGGCTCGGCGCGGACTGCTGGGCCTGTTGTAGCGCCGCTTCAAAAGTGAGCGGTTCGGCCCGCGCCATCGGCGCGACCATGGCGACCGACAGGGCCGCGCAGAATAGGATTCGCATTGGAAAAAACCTGACAGAGTCATCCCCGCGTTATTGCAGGGTTCAAATCCGCGTCCGGTCCGGCGCTATCGTTAAGGAATAGCGCGCACGGGCAAGCCACGGGCGTTAAGCGGTCAAAAGCCGCTTTAATGTCAGGCGAATTTTTTTGGAGGCGGGATGAGGAGGCGAGGTTCCTCGGCAACCGAAGAGGTCGTCAGGTCTTCGAACGATGCCTGAACGATGGCCAGCACCGGTTGCGACGTCAAGGACTCGACGTCAAAGGCGACGCTTAGGCCGCACATGGCAATGCAGGTATTAAAGCAGGCTTTGTCGGACGACTTGCTGCTCTTGTCGTGATCGCAGCAATCCATTGAATCGCCGTTCATAGCGGTCATTGCCATCGACGCAGCCATATCTTCGCAATCCCGCTGCGCCGCTTGCGCGTGAAGCGGTGTGATCAACAGGCCCATGACGGCGAAGATGTAAAGAACGGCTTTGACCATTGTCCGGCAAGCATATGTTATTGGCGTGTGCAAAGTCAATCGGACCGTTGAAACGGCACATTGGCTATACCATGACATCTACCCGAGAGGTGAGCCGGGGCAAGTTTTATCTGAAGCGCGACACTGTCTCGCCCAATAATATCAGCTTACTCAAATGCCTCTCGAAGGCGTCTTTGGCGCCGTATATTGTGTCGATAAGCCCAGGTCGCGTGCAGCTTGCATGTTGAGAATCTGCACAATATCCGGCGCGGCTTCGGCAACAAAGAAGGGCTTGCCGTCGATGTCGTAGTGATAGCCGCCGACATCGAACATCGCCGGATTGGCGCGGTTCTTGGAGACCTGCTGAGGCTGGTCGCTGTCCCGGAACAAGACCCAGGCGCTGTCATACAATCGAATGCTCATAGAGGTGTCTATATCGCGTGTACGGGCACGCGGTCTAGTCTGCGGAGCGTAAGCACGTCAAATTTGATGAGGCATGACTTATGCGTCTTCTGAAAGCGTGCGGACGAGGTCGAGAATTTTGCGGCGATGCTTTGCGGATTTTACGCGAGGAAAAACTTCAGCCAGTTCGATGCCCTCAGTCGTCATCAGGAAATCATGGATGAACCGCTCGGAGTCGGATTCGCTAAAGCCTTCAGGTGTCTCGCCCTCTGCATATCCTTCAAAGAAATAGGCTACAGGCGCTCTCAGAAATTTCGATATGTCATGAAGCTTGGACGCGCTGATCCGGTTGGAGCCGCGCTCGTATTTCTGAACCTGCTGGAAGGTAAGACCGATGGACTCGGCCAGATCGGTTTGTGACAAACCGAGGAACTTGCGACGCATGCGAACCCTGGCGCCGACGTGAAGATCGACCGGATTGATGCTGTTGTCGTCAAATGCCATTTTGAGTGCCTCTTGGGTTAAGTCGGAACGCAATCGTCGCCAGCCTTTGCGGCCTGTCCAGGGATAAGGTTTGTACAGTCATTGCGCGAAATATTGTTCGCCATATGGTCTGGGTTGAGTTTGACTTGTACTATATGAAATAAACGGACGAGTTTGCGCCATAGTTCACGTAATTGGTGTGCGCTGTGGGGATGATGCCGTGCGCTTGCCGGTTCGGCAATAAAAAATATGACGCATGAAATTTCAAATCTAAGCCCTTGTAGAGCCGCAGATTTTTAGTGGCTTTGAAGGTGCTATGACGCCGCTCTCCGATCCGTTCACCAAGTCCGCGTATTAACTCCGTTTTTAAAAAGAACAAATGTAGAACATAATTGTTAACTCAGCTACCCCTATATGGAAGGTGCGTTGTACAGGCTTTATACGGCACCCGATCGCGTATCCGACATTACCCTCCAGGCCGGCGAGACCTTAATTGCCATTTCCGCCGGCGATACCGCGCGCTGGATCATCGGCAATACCAAAAGCGGCGCGGGTGCAGATGCCCGCGTACATGTGCTGGTCAAGCCGCAGTTGACTGGGCTGAAGACCAACCTCATCATTGCCACCGACCGTCGAACCTATCACCTGCAGATGGAAAGTACACCGGCCACCGCCATGGCGGCCCTATCCTGGCGCTACCCGCAGGATGAACTCCTCGCCCGTCAGGCGGCGGAGAAGAAGGTCGAGGCGGCGGCGCCGACGGCAGACGCGATTGCGCTGGAGAATGTCCACTTTGGCTATGCGATCACCGGCGCGACGCCCCCATGGCGGCCCGTGCGCGCCTTCGACGACGGCGCCCGCGTCTATGTCGAGTTCCCCAAAGATCTGTCGACCACCGAGGCGCCGCCTTTGTTCGTCGTGGGGAAGGGCGGTCAGGCGCAACTTGTCAATTATCGCCTGAGCCGGAACTACTACATTGTCGAGGGCCTGTTCGAGGTTGCCGAACTGCGCCTCGGAGAAAAACCACAGGCCATTGTGCGGATCACGGCCGATCGGGAGGGCGGTAAGCGTCATGACTGAGCCGGAAAAAGTGGACAAGGTCGATCCAGAAACCCTGGTCCTGCGCGCCAAACCGCGCCACGTCATCCGCATCAAACGCAACCTGCTCATTGGGCTGGCGGGCGTCGGCTGCGTCGTCCTTATCGGCTTGACCTGGGTGGGATTGGCACCCTCTCTAATCAAGCCCGTGACCCCGTCTGTTGACGACAAAGACCCGGAAAAGCACAAGGCGGGCCTTCCCGATCAGGTTGCCGGGCTGCCGAAAACCTACGCAGACGTGCCGCAATTGGGCGAGCCGTTACCGGGCGATTTGGGCAAGCCGATTCTTGAACATAGGCGCCTTCATGGCGACATGACGCTGGCAGAGCCGGGAGCGCCCGCCAGTGCTAAGCCATCGTCGCCGAGTGCGGACCGCACAAGCGGCCTGTTTTTCCAGACCGGTTCGACCGCACCCGCCGAGCGGCCCGTCACGTCGAATCCAAGTTTTCCCGTCACCGATAATCAATCATTGATGGCCTTGGCGGCCGCCCCGCAGGCATCGTCGCCATCGGCCGCGAAGACAGCCTTCCTCGAAACGGCGAACCGAAGCGCAAGTGTCAATCCCTACGCCCTTCAGGTGCCGGCGAGCCCAAACATCGTGATGGCCGGCACAGTGATTTCCGCGTCGCTGATCACCGGCCTGAATTCTGATCTGCCAGGTACGATTCTCGCGCAGGTGACCAGCGATGTTTATGATCTGACCGGACGGAGCGTTCTCATTCCACAAGGGACGCGGCTGATAGGCAAATACGACAACACCGTTTCGTTCGGTCAGTCGCGCGCCCTCATCGTCTGGCAGCGCCTGATCTGGCCGGACGGACGATCCCTGCAGATCGACAATATGCCGGCTTCGGATAGGGCGGGCTATGCCGGACTTTACGACCGGGTATCGTTCCATACCGCCGCCCTGCTCAAGGGCATAGGACTGTCGACCCTGCTGGGGCTCACCGGCGAACTCGGAAACGATAGCGATGAGGATCTAGTCAAGGCGTTGCGCCAATCGGTTCAACAGACCGCCAACGAGGCCGGCCAGAAGATTGTGAGCTGGCAACTTGACGTCCAGCCGACGCTCACCGTGCGCCCAGGCTGGCCGGTTCGGGTAATCGTCCAGAAAGACCTGATCATTACCGAAATACCCGAAGGAGATCGCCCATGACCGATATAAAACTGCCGAGGCTCCCCGATCGCACGCCGATCAAACTTACGATCACGGTTGGCGCCGACCTGAGCCAGGCCCTCAAAGAGTATGCCGATCTGTATCGGGTCCAGTACGGCGTCCAGGAAACGGTCGGCGACCTGATCCCCTATATGCTGGAGGCTTTCCTGCAAAGCGACAAGGGGTTCAGCCGGACTTCACGCAAACCCTGATGGCACTCTGGAAGCTCCGGCGAGGGCGTTTGGCCAAATGGGCCGAACGGGAACGACCGAACCGGAATTGAAAGATTCCCGCATATGATGCTAAATCTGCAGCATGGACCTTCGCACCCACCTTGCCGCTGGATGAACTGAAGTCCGACAGGGCAGCCTTCAAAGCTGAGCTGGATCGTACCGGTGTTTTAATGCCGGACGAAGAAACCTCCACAAATCTGCAAAGCGCATAGGCTTAGCCATGTCCAAAACCTTCCGCACCAAGTTTCTGGTCATTTGCGCCGGTCCGGCGGGCTACACAGCCGCCATCTACGCCGCGCGCGCCAATCTGGAGCCGATCGTGGTTCAGGGCATGCAGCCCGGCGGTCAACTGACCATCCGCCGATGTCGAGAACTTTCCGGGCTTCGCCGACACCGTTCAGGGGCCCTGGCTCCTGGAGCAGATGGCCGAGCAGGCGATCAAGGTCGGCACCGAGTTGGTCTATGATCTGATTGTAGACGTCGATTTCACGCAAAGGCCGTTCAGATGGGTGGCGGAGTCCGGGGACGAGTTTTTGGCAGAAACCGTCGTCATCGCCACCGGTGATGGCTAATATAACGAGCGGATCGGGAAACGATGTCAACGTTGTATATTCTGTGACAATCAAACAGAATAGCTGAAACGATCACCGTAAGGTTGACTGGCGGGGGGTGGGGGGGCGCCAAGGGAAGTATGGAAAATGGGCCCGCCCGCTGTCAGTCCGGACTTGCCTGCACCTTCGACATTGACTTAACGGGTTTTGGCTTCCATGCTTGTTGTCGTGAACGCTCTATCGCTAATCTGCCTATCAAGGAGTTTGGCCATCATGCTTTGCATGATGGTTACGATTTCCATTGGACTGAACATAGGCGCGGCAAATATCTCGATTGTCCGTCACGTCTCAAATGCTGACACACTTACGGATGACGGTGGATGGACAAGTCAGTGTTCTGCAAAGAGCGAGCGTTGCGAAGCGGGTGCCGCCTATGTGGATACTCGTGGCCCCGACGGTGTTGGCGCCAGTCACCACCACCATTTCAGCCCGAACGTCGCGATGGCTCCTGTCCTTGACGCCGTCGGCCCAAGGCTTGGGTTGCCTTCGACCAGGCACGCTTCCGCGTTAAATCCTCTGTACGCGCAACCTTCTAACTCCATCGATCAGCCTCCTCGATACCTCACTCTGGTCTGACGCGGACGAAATCTCGTCCGCTGGCTTCAACATCACAGTGAGATGAGATCATGTCCAAATATACGTCTGAACCAAGACGGGTTACCCGCTGTGTGCGCGAGGCCAGCCGTCCAAATTGTAAGCAGATACCCGCCTTCGCGATCGGTCTGGCGCTGCCCTTGGCTGCGCTTACCGCATGCGCAGGTCCAGCGTCCGTGGGAGCTGACGGCGTCGAGTACACCTATCGCACGGAAAAGATGTCGCGCGCCCCTCGGGATAAATTCTACCGAATCGTCAAGGTTCCCTTGAAACCAAAGGTCGCGGCGCCGTCTCCAGCCGCCAAGACAGATCAGATGCCCTGCGGCGCTGCCGAAAAGAAGCCGTCCTAACTTCTTAAATCTCGCGCGCCACGGCACTGACGTCTGTCTGAGCTATGGTGCGCCTACATGCGTCGTTGTATCGGCGTGGAACCATTCTCATGTCAAAAACACCCCATACCTCCCAAGCCGTCATCGACGTCCTTGTAATCGGGGGCGGCCAGGCGGGGCTCGCTGCTGGCTACCATCTGCAAAAGGCCGGGATCAATTTTCTGATCGTGAACCGAGCAGCCCGCGTAGGCGATGCGTGGCGAAATCGTTACGACTCCCTGGTTCTCTTTACCCCAAGGGATCAAAGCGCCTTACCCGGATTGGCGCTCGACGGCGACCCAAACGGATTTGCGACGCGGGACGAATTCGCCGATTACCTCGAACGATATGCGGCTACGTTCGCACTGCCCATCACGGCGAAAACCGCCGTAATGAAACTCAAACAGAACCCAAATGGTCTGTTTGAGGCGGTTCTCTCATCGACCCAACGCATCCTGGCTCGGTCGGTGATCGTCGCCACAGGGACGTTTGAAAAGGCGATTATCCCGAAAGAGGCGCGAAGTCTCTCGAACAAGGTCTTGCAGTTGAGCGTTGAAACCTACAAGAACCCACGTCAGGTGCCGCAGGGGCCAGTGCTGGTGGTAGGCGACGGCGCAAGCGGGCGTCAGATTGCCGCTGAACTGGTTGGCGAGCATGAGGTCACCCTATCTTGCGGCAGAAAGCGCACCTTGTTTCCGGAGGCCTTTGGGGGGAAGAACATCTGGAAGTGGCTCGATGTTGGCGGCTTTCTGTCCGCCAGTCGCCAGTCGTGGCTTGGTCAGTGGATGATGAAAATGGAGCCGATCCCCAGTCGGGTTCGTACAACCAAGGCATTAAAGTCCATGGGCATCGAGATCAAGCCCCGGCTTTATGCCGCCGACCGCGAAACGGTGACCTTTCAGGACAAAACAACAGCGCCGGTCAAAACCATAATCTGGGCTAGGGGGTATGGGCGGCCCATGTCATGGATCGACGTGCCCGGCGCCAAGGATATTACAGGTCATTTGGCGCACGTGGATGGTGTATCTACGGCCCCTGGCTTATTTTACATGGGGCGTCCCTGGCAGCGAAGCTGGAGTTCCGGGCTCGCGATGGGGGTAGGCGGGGACGCTGCATTCATTATCAACAAACTGCGTGCGTCCCTTCTGTCTAAGGGTTCAAGCGGGTGATAAGAAGAATGTAAAGTATAATAGTATTGGTATATTATATCGTAGCGAAATCACTTGTATTTAACTGACTGCGTTTAAGAAAAACGTTAACCTGTAAATGCTAGCTTGACTTTCGACGTGAGTGAAACGATTTTAACACCGTGATTACAGCACTAAGATCAGGTCTGATCCGCATCCGTGCGATAATCGTTTTTTGCCTCGTGGCGATGACGGTATGTTCGGCCGTGTCTTCGGCGCATGCCCGGGCGCTGAACCTGTCACACGCGGTCAAGGGCGAGGCGCCCACGATCGATGGGGGGTGGGCAACGCCTTGCCCGCCTGCGATTGAAAAGTGCGCCGTTCCCAACAGCCTCGACTCGGACGCCATTCACGGCATGCATCACCACCATTTTGGTGAGTCGCAGTTCAGCAGTGTTTTGCCGGATATCACCGATCCCGTTGAAAAGTTCCCGCCGTCCAAGGAATTTGGACCGGACCGCCAAGCCGCCGTTAAGTCGGCAGGCCTGTCTACGGCAGACCAACCTCCGAAAATTTAACCGACGCATTTAACGCGCGCGCGGCGAAGCCGTGCGCCTCGGTTTTATTTTCAGAGGATTTCTCATGACTTTCCAATATGGGGGGGCGCTCGCCGCGTTACTCCTGGGTGTGGGCGCAAGTCTCACTCCAACACTGGCGGCTGCCGATCCGGCGCCGTCGTTCCAGGAACTCCTGCGTCAGGCGCCCACGGCGCCGAGGCTTCAGGAATCCCAAGCCACCATTGGCCAGGCCGAGGGGCTGCTTCGGCAATCCCAAGCCCGCGTCAATCCGAATGTCAGCGTGACCGTCGAAAACTTCGGCGGGCAGGGACCGTACTCCGGTAGCCAGGCCGCCGAGACGACGACCTCGCTCGAACAGACGATCGAGCTAGGGGGCAAGCGCGACGCGCGCATTGCCGTGGGCCATGCCGGTCTCGACGCGGCGCGGGCGCGCGCCGCCCAGACCCAGGCCAACTTCGCCTTCGATCTGGCTCAGGCCTATGTCGAAGCCGAGGCCGCGGAGGCGCGCCTGCAACTGGCCAAGGATGCGCTGGCGCTTGCCATAGATGATGCGCGCGTCGCGGATGCGCTCGTTCAGTCGGGCAAAGAGGCGGACTTGCGTTCGGTTCAGGCCCGCTCTGCGGTCGAGGCCGCTCGCGCCTCGGTCGACGAGGCACAAGCGGGACGCACCGGCGCTTTCGCTAAGCTGACCGCCATGGTCGACTCGCCGGTGCCGTTCACCGTAATCTCAACAAGCCTTCTCGTTCATGGCGATATGGACGAACCCATCCCGTCCGCAGATCCTCTGGAGAGCCCTGGCTATCTGGTGGCCGTGGCCGAACGCAACGAAATCGCCCGTCGTGTGAAGGTCGAGCAAACGCGGTCGTCTCCGGACGTCACCGTGTCTCTCGGCTATCGGCGGTTGGCGGCTGATGACGCCAATGCCTTGGTCGGCGGCGTCTCCGTACCGTTTCCCATTTTCGACCGGAACCGGGGCAATATCAGCGCCGTCCAGTCCGAACTGACAGCCGCGGACCAACGGGTCAACATCGCCCGCCTAGATGCACAGGCTGACATTCAGTCGGCGACCGGCCGTCTGACGGCGGCCGTTACCCGAGTCAAGTCGGCCCGTGACAGCGAGCGCACCGCCGAAGAAGCCTACCGGTTGACACGGGTGGGCTACGAAGCGGGCAAACTGCCGTTGAGCGAAGTGCTAAATGCGCGTCGCACCCTGACCGACGCCCACAATCAATCGCTCAAAGCCCGGCAGGATCGTTTGACCGCCGAGGCTGAGCTCGCACGCCTGCGTGGCGTCGCCCCGTTTGGAGAACAATCGTGAAATCGAAGAATCGATACTTTTACGGCGCCGCCGTCGCCGCTATCCTGATCGCGGCCCTGAGCGGCTTCGGCCTCGCGCGCTGCACCGCCAGCAAGCCTGTCGCCGAGAGCAAGGCGGTGGCAATCGAAGAAAAGCCGTCCAATGAGTTGAAGCTGGCGCCAGACGTGATCGCCAATGCCAAGATTGGCCTTGAAACGGTTACTGCCGGTGGTCTGTCATCAGAAATCCTGACCCAGGCTCAGGTCGTGGCGACCCCGACTGGGGAAGCGGCCCTGACCGCGCGTGCGGCCGGCGCCGTGACGCGCATTTATAAGCGCCTCGGCGATCCCGTCAAAGCCGGCGAGCCATTGGCTCTGATCGAAAGCCGTGATGCCGGACAAATCTCCGCGGAACGGACCACAGCGGTCGCCCGTGCCCGTGTCGCCCAGGCGAACCTGGCGCGCGAAAAGTCGTTGATGGACCAAGGCGTGTCCGCGCGCGTCGATTACGAGCAAGCGCAAGCCGAAGCTGCGGCGGCACAGGCGGAAGTCTCTCGGACCAACTCGGCCGCATCGGCCGCTCGGGTGTCGTCGGACGGTCATAGTGTCACCGTTGCCAGTCCGATATCGGGTCGGGTGACGGCGAGCATGGCTAGCCTCGGCGCTTATGTACAGCCTGAGACCGAACTGTTCCGCGTCTCCGATCCAAACCAGATCCAAGTCGAAGCGGCGATCAGTGCTGCCGACATGGCCCGGGTCGCGGTCGGTGACCGCGCAACAGTCGAGTTGCCAGATGGTCGTGTGCTTGAAGCACGGGTGAGGGCCGTCACGCCGTCGCTCAATGCTGAGACACGGTCTGCCACGGCTGTCCTCGATATCGCCGGCGGCCAAATCCAACCCGGATTGTCGGTGCGCGCGCGCCTGTTCCCGGCCGTTGCTGCCGCCTCGTCATCAATCGTTGTGCCGGACGAGTCCGTGCAATCGGTCAATGGCAGCGATGTTGTATTTGTCCGCACGAAGGACGGCTTTAAGGCCGTGCCTGTATCCGTCGGACAACGTAGCGCCGGTCGCGCTGAAATCACGGCCGGTTTATCTTCCGGCGAGTCCATTGCCACGCGAAATGCCTTCTATCTGAAGGCTGAGCTGGGCAAGGGCGCGGCAGAGGAAGAATAGTCATGATAGGAAATCTTATGGCCCTCAGCGTGCGCTCACGCTGGGCTGTCCTCCTCATTGTCCTCGTCGTCGGCGCCTTCGGCGCCTGGCAGCTTACCAAGTTGCCGATCGACGCGGTGCCGGACATCACCAACAATCAGGTACAGATCAACACGCTGGATTCGGGTCTGTCTCCAATTGAGATCGAAAAGCGCGTTACCTTTCCAATCGAGACGGCCCTTTCCGGTATTCCGGGTCTGGAAACCACGCGCTCGCTCTCACGCAATGGCTTCTCGCAGGTCAGTGCGATCTTTAGTGAAAATACGGACCTGTATTTTGCCCGCCAGCAGGTGAGCGAGCGCATTGCTCAGGCGCGCGACAGCCTGCCTGAAGGCACCCAGCCGCAGATCGGTCCCGTGACGACCGGTCTCGGCGAAGTCTTTATGTACGCCATCGACTATGCCAACCCGAACGGCAAAGGCGCCAAGGTCGTCGACGGACAGCCGGGCTGGCAATCGGACGGCAGTTTCCTGACGCCGGAAGGCGATCGCCTGACCGATGATATCTCGCGTGCGGCTTATCTGCGCACCGTGCAGACCTGGATCATCTCGCCACAGCTACGCACCGTCCGGGGCGTGGCCGGCGTGGACTCCATCGGTGGGTTCGAGAAGCAGTATGTGGTCGAGCCCGATCCGGTGAAGCTGAGCGCTTACGGTATCTCCTTCTCTGAACTGGCCAAATCCCTGGAAGCCGCCAACCTGTCGGTCGGCGCCAACTTCCTCAACCGCTCGGGTGAAGCCTACCTCGTTCGGGCCGACGCGCGTATCCGGTCGCTCGATGAGATCAATCAGGCGGTCATCGCCACGCGCGGTGGGTTGCCAATCGCGCTGAAAGATGTCGCCAAGGTCAGCCTCGGCGGTGAGTTGCGAACGGGTGCCGCGAGCATGAATGGGCACGAAGTCGTCATTGGTACGACCTTGATGCTTATCGGTGAAAATAGCCGTACCGTCGCCAAGGCGGTCGGCGAGAAGATCGAGACCATTAAGAAGTCCCTTCCACCGGGCCTGAAGGTGACGACGACCTTGGATCGCTCCAAACTCGTCAATGCCACGGTTCATACCGTTCAGAAGAACCTGTTCGAAGGCGCGATCCTCGTGGCCGCCGCCTTGTTCCTGCTGCTCGGCAATATCCGCGCAGCGATCATCGCCGTACTCATCATTCCGTTCTCTTTCCTAATGATGGCGATCGGCATGAACGGCATGAAGGTATCGGGGAACCTGATGAGCCTGGGGGCGCTAGACTTCGGTCTGATCGTCGATGGGGCCGTCATTATTATCGAGAACTGCTTGCGTCGACTAGCTGAGCGTCAGCATCACGAAGGCCGTATTCTGTCCCTCCGCGAACGACTAGAAGAGACGACTCTTGCCACGCAGGAGATGATCAAGCCGACCGTTTACGGTCAGGCCATCATCTTCCTCGTTTTTGCACCGCTTCTGACCTTCACCGGTGTCGAAGGTAAAACGTTCTCGCCGATGGCTATCACTCTGATCCTTGCCCTGGCTGCCGCCTTCGTCCTGTCGATCACCTTTGTGCCCGCCATGGTCGCCCTTCTGATCCGTGGCAAGGTGACCGAAAAGGAAGTCTGGATCATCCGCAAAATCAAGTCGGCTTATGAGCCGGTTCTGCATCGCGCGGTGGCCAAGCCCTGGCCGTTCATCACGGCCGGCCTCGGCATTTTCCTGGTCTCAGGCTTCGTCTTCACCTTGCTTGGGCAGGAGTTTATCCCTCAGCTAGACGAGAAAAACATCGCGCTTGCCTCTTCACGCATTCCCTCAACGGCGTTGGAGGAGTCGCTGAATATGCAAAAAGATGTCGAGAAGGCCGTCACAAGCTTGCCTGAAGTCGAATTGATGTTTTCAAAGACAGGTACTGCGGAGGTAGCCACTGATCCGATGCCGCCCAACATTTCGGATGGTTTCGTTATCCTGAAGGAGAAGGAAGACTGGCCAAAAGACGTTAAATCCAAGGCTGATATCGTTGCACGGATTGAGGGTAAAACGAATGCTTTGATCGGTCAAAACTATGAGTTGAGCCAACCGATCCAGCTTCGCTTCAACGAATTGATCGCCGGGGTTAGAGGCGACGTCGCCATCAAGCTTTATGGCGACGATCTCGACAAGATGGGGCTTGCGGCCGCCAAGATCGTCAGCACGCTGCAAGCTATCCCCGGCGCTGCCGACGTCAAGGCAGAACAGACGGCGGGATCGCCTACACTTGATGTGCAGTTCGACCGGGCTGCCATCGCTCGGTACGGCCTGACCGTCGAGGAGGTGGCCGACACGGTCGCTGCCGCCATGGGCGGACGCGAAGCTGGCCTCGTCTTCGAAGGCGACCGCCGCTTCGATATCGTGGTTCGGGTGCCGCAAACCACGCGCAACGATCTGGATGCCTTTAAAGCCTTGCCGGTCATGCTGCCTGAGCAGGGCGGACAGGCGCGCGGCTCGGTACCGCTCAGCCAGGTAGCGCAGTTCCGCTTCACGGAAGGTCTTAACCAGATATCCCGTGAAAACGGCAAGCGCCGTATCGTCATCCAGGCCAATGTGCGTGGACGTGACGTGGGGTCCTTCGTCACGGAAGCCCTGCCAAAAGTCGAAGCCGTCGCCCTGCCGACCGGGTCTTTCCTGGAATGGGGCGGTCAGTTCCAAAACCTGAAGGCCGCCTCTGATCGCCTCGCCATCGTCGTGCCGATCTGTTTCCTCGCCATCTTCGGCCTCCTCTATATGGCTTTGGGTGGCATCGGTCGGGCGATCTCGGTGTTTACGGCGGTGCCTTTGGCGCTCGCCGGCGGCATCTTCGCCCTGGCCATGACGGGAATCGCCTTCTCGGTCTCGGCGGCGGTGGGCTTCATCTGTCTGTCCGGCGTCGCGGTGCTGAACGGTCTGGTCGTCATGAGCAGCATCCGTCAGCGCATCGAAGAGGGCATGGAGCTTGGCAAGGCCATTACCGAGGGCATGATTGAACGGGTGCGCCCCGTCATTATGACCGGTCTCGTACCGGCCATCGGCTTTATCCCGATGGCGATCGGCACGGGCACCGGTGCGGAGGTGCAAAAGCCGCTGGCCATCGTGGTCATCGGCGGTCTGATCACCGCGACGGCCCTGACCCTGCTCGTTCTGCCGGCCATTTCGAAGGTCGTGCTGGGCCTGGGTGAGCGGATCACCAAGCGTAATGAGCCTCAAGCGGTTCATACCCCTGCAGAGTAACGCTTTGCGCATCCCGGCATTCGCCGGGATGCGCTTCCCATGAAAGGAAGTTAGCCGTGACTGACTCTATGAAACTCCTCAGAATCTATACGAGCGAAAGTGCGTACTTCGGCGATAGCAAGGTTATGACTGTCATTGCTACCCGTGCCCGCGAAGCCAAACTTGCCGGGGTGACCGTGCTCCAGGCAATGGTCGGGTTTGGCAAGTCCGCCCATCTACGCAAGCGCCACGTTCTTGAAGATGACCAGTCTCTGGTCATCGAAATCGTCGACGAAGACGCCCGCCTTCGCAGCTTTGTCGCTTCCATCTCCGAAGTGACGGGCGTCGGCCTGATCACCCTGGAGGCGGTCGAGGTCCTGGCGATAGCAGGAGATGCGCGATGAGCACAGCCTCATCACACAAGGGTGACGGGGGGCATGATGGGCACAGCCATGGCGCGGGCGTGACCAACGAGAAAAAGCTAACGATCGCGCTCGTGTTGACCGGTGGCTTCCTGTTGGTGGAAGTCATTGGGGGCATCCTGACGCAAAGCCTTGCCCTCTTGTCCGATGCCGCGCACATGCTGACGGACGTTCTGGCTTTGGTTATTGCGCTCATCGCTATCAAGATCGGGCGCCGCGCCGCCGATCACCAGCGTAGCTATGGCTACCGCCGCTTCGAGATCCTGGCGGCCGCTTTCAACGCCATCCTGTTGTTCGGCGTCGCCATCTACATCTTCTATGAGGCCATACAGCGGTTCCTCCATCCGCCGGAAATCCAGACGACGGGCATGCTGGTCATCGCGGCCATCGGCCTAGTCGTCAATATCATCAGCATGATGGTCCTGCGTGGCGGTGCGGATAACAGCCTCAACATGAAGGGCGCCTATCTGGAAGTCCTGTCGGATATGGTGGGATCCGTCGCGGTCATCGTCGGTGCCGGCATCATCGCCTATACCGGATGGCGTCAGGTCGATGCGGTTCTGGCCGTGCTTATCAGCCTATGGGTTCTTCCGCGGACATGGCGGCTGCTCGTCGACAGCACGCAAGTCCTGCTTGAGGGGACACCCGCCGGGGTCGATGTCGCCAAACTGCGCGCCGATCTGAGCGGCTTGCCGACGGTTCTCGAAGTGCATGATGTGCATGTGTGGAGCATCACCAGCGGGCAGCACAGCCTGACCGCTCATCTGGACGTGAGCGCCTGGCCTACGAACACAATTCTATTGGAGGCTGCGCATGAAATAGCCATGGATCACGGCATAACGCACGCGACCTTCCAGGTCGAAGGCGGACACGTCGGTGGTCCTCTTGGGGAGCATATGTAATGAAATATACTGTTTTTGCGCTCATCGGGGCGGCCTTTCTGACTGGCTGCGCAACGCCGGCGCCGGTTGCGGCTTCGTACCTCAGCCGGTTCGATGCCAAGACCTCCAATTCGCTGGTCTCGACCTGTCTGCTGGAATCCAAGTGGCCGCTCTATAACTCGCCGGAATACCGCCAGGCCGGGGAACGCCGACGCAGCCAGATGCGCAATTCGCCAGGATTGGAGGTCCGCGACATGCAGGCCATGTGTTGGTCGGCTTCTAGGTTGCCGGCGGAAGCGACCGCCGCGCGGTGTAAGGACCTTATCGAGGTCAAGAAGAAGCGGCTGGGACAGGGCAGGGTTCAGCATGTCGAGCGGGTCGCGGATATTTGTGAACGCATGACAGGCCTGTCGATCAAGACAGGGACATGACCGTGAGGTCCAGCTCAGCCCAGGTGGGTATGGCGCTCGACGACCGGTTCGGACTGAATGGCGCCGATGCCGGTCAGGATGCCGCACGTGCCGCTGGCTTCGTTGTGGCACTGGCTTCGCAGCTCCAAAAGCTGCGACTTCAGGGCGGCAAGCTCCTGGAGGCGGACTTCAACATGGCCAATGTGCGCATCAAGGATCGGGAGCACGTCGTCGCAGCCAGCCGACGGCGCGTCCATGGTTTGAAGCAGCGAACGGATCTCGTCATGAGTCATGTCGAGTGCGCGGCAATTGCGGATGAACCGCAGCCGTTCGAGATGCGCCGGGCCGTAGTCGCGATAGTTGCCGTGCGTGCGATCCGCCTTCGGCAAGACGCCGGCCTTCTCGTAAAACCTGATGGTATCGGTTGTGCAGTTCGCCGCGACCGCCAGTTCACCGATTTTCATTGCCGTCTCCGCATAACCGCTTGACCTTGGAGTGACTCCAGGGTGCTTAATAGCCGAAATATCGATTGGAGTCCACTATGACCGACGACCACAAGACCCGGCGCGCTACCTCTGGCACGGACAAAACCCTTCGCACCGAAAAGGACAAAGAGGCGATCCATGAACTGGAGGCGAAGGTCGCGGCAGATCATACGGGTCACGCGCACAAGTCTCACGGGCATGCGGCTGAGGCCCATGCGCAGCCGGCAGACAGTCATGACCATGACCATGATAATGCGGGCCATGATCATCACGATCATGAAGGTCATGACCACGGCGACGATCATGCTGGACACGACCATTCAGCGCATGACCACGCCGGGCACGATCATTCGGGGCACGCGCATGCGGACGTCTCGCCGGAAGACCTGAAGCCGGTCAAGGTAGCGGCCTCGGGCGAAGGGATGACGACGGCCATTCGCATCATGCAGATGGATTGCGCAACCGAGGAAACGCTGATCGACAACAAGCTGGGCGGCATGGATGTCGTCAAAGGCCTGAATTTCAACCTGATGCAACGCGTCCTGACGGTTGTGCACGAACCGGAAGCCCTGGACGAAATCTTGAAGGCGATCACTTCGCTCGGGTTCAAGCCGCAGGTGCTCGACCAGGCCTCCGCGGCCGGTGGGATGGCGGCTCTTGCGCCTGAGCCGAAAAAGCCCTGGTGGCCGTTAGCGGTTGCCGGCGTCGCCGCGATCGCGGCTGAAGCTGTCGACTGGGCTGGCATGCCGGAGATCGTCTCCGCGCTTCTGGCGCTTTTGGCCGTCGGCATCTGCGGATGGCCGATTTACAAAAAAGGCTGGATCGCTATAGCCAACCTGAACCTGAACATTAACGCGCTGATGAGCATCGCCGTCACGGGCGCCATGGTGCTGCGGCAATGGCCCGAAGCGGCAATGGTTATGGTTCTCTTCGCGATCTCGGAGCTTATCGAGGCCAAGTCGATGGACCGGGCGCGAAACGCCATCCAGGGGCTGATGTCACTGACCTCCGAGACCGCCACCGTCAAACAATCAGATGGGAGCTGGAAGGAGATCGATGTCAAGGATGTGGCGATGGACGCGATCGTTCGGGTCAAACCGGGTGAACGTATCGGCCTCGACGGCCTGATCACCAGCGGTCGCTCCTCGATCAACCAGGCTCCGATCACTGGCGAAAGCCTCCCGGTCGACAAGGGCGAGGGCGATCAAGTGTTTGCAGGTACGATCAATGAATCGGGATCGTTCGAATACAAGGTGACGGCGGCGGCCGGTAACACCACCTTGGCCAAGATCATCCGCGCCGTTGAAAGCGCCCAAGGCGCAAAGGCGCCGACCCAGCGTTTCGTCGATCAGTTCTCGCGCATCTATACGCCGATCGTGTTTGCTATAGCCCTTGGCGTCGCGGTCGTGCCGCCCCTATTTATGGGCGGTGATTGGATGGCGTGGGTATACAAAGCCCTGGTCATGCTCGTCATCGCCTGTCCATGTGCGCTCGTCATCTCGACGCCTGTCACCATTGTGAGTGGTCTGGCGACAGCCGCCAAAAACGGCATCCTCGTCAAGGGAGGCGTTTATCTCGAAGAGGGACGCAAGCTGAAGTGGCTCGCCCTCGATAAGACAGGCACCATCACCCATGGCAAGCCGGTCCAGACCGACTTCATTGTCCTGGGCAACAAGGACGAGGGACATTACCGGGCGTTAGCGGCGAGCCTGGCCAGCCGTTCGGACCACCCGGTTTCCCACGCCGTCGCCAAGATGGCTGAGAACGACAAGGTGAAACTACTCGACGTGGCCGACTTCGAGGCCCTGCCGGGCAAGGGTACGAAGGGTAAGATCGACGGCGCGACCTACTATCTCGGCAATCACCGGCTGACGCACGAGCGGGGTCTGTGCAGCCCGGAGCTGGAAGAGCGGCTGAATGTACTGGAAAAGTCGGGAAAGACGGTCATCGTTCTGACCGACGACAAAACCGTAATGGCACTTTTTGCGGTCGCCGACACGGTGAAAGATTCCAGTCGCGTGGCGATCGCCGAACTGCACAAGCTCGGCGTGAAGACCGTTATGCTAACCGGCGACAACGAACACACTGCCAGGGCCATCGCCAAGGAGGTCGGAATTGACGAGGCCCTTGGCGACCAGTTGCCGGAGAACAAGCTGGTAGCTGTCAAGCGCTTCCAGAAGGACGGCAAGGTCGGCATGGTGGGTGATGGCATTAATGACGCACCGGCACTGGCTCAAGCCGATGTCGGGTTTGCGATGGGTGCTATGGGCACCGACACCGCGATCGAGACAGCGGACGTCGCCCTTATGGACGATGACCTGCGCAAGATCGGCGTCTTTGTCCGCCTGTCGCAAAAGACACGCGCCGTCCTGATCCAGAACATCTCCTTCGCGCTTGGCCTGAAAGCGATCTTCCTTGTTATCACCCTGATCGGACTTGGCACGATGTGGATGGCGGTCTTCGCCGATGTTGGCGCTAGTCTGATCGTGGTGGCCAACGGTTTACGTCTCCTGCGTAAAATCAATGTCGAGAAAATCGCTTAGATACAGGCCTGATCAAAGATGACGTCAGCTCTCATTTACACGCTGATTCCCGTGGGCGCCGCGGTGGCCGGGGCGGGGCTTGCTGTTACGGCAAAACCGGGACCGACGCTCACCAGTGCCGTCCAGCACGTTGCGGCGGGTGTCGTCTTTGCGGCCGCGGCGGGTGAGATCCTGCCCAGCGTCATGCACGGCGGCTCACCTTGGGCGACGGCGATCGGCGGCGCCATCGGTGTCCTTGTGATGCTGTTGGTCAAGCAACTGGAAACCATCGTTAAAGGCCCCGTGGGCCTTATGACGATGGTGGCCGTCGATGTGCTTATTGACGGCCTGGTCCTAGGCATCGCCTTCGTGGCGGGCGCTAAGGTCGGGCTTCTTCTGACGATTGCCTTGACCATGGAAGTGCTTTTTCTTGGGGTCACGGTTGCTAATGAACTCGGTGAGGTCATGCGGTCGCGGCTGAAGATCGTCGCGATTGTGGCTGCCCTCTTGCTATTGTTGCCGGTAGGCGCCCTTCTGGCCACCCCAGTCGCGACCTTCCCGCCGGTTGTCGTCACCGCCATTTTTGCGTTTGGTCTGATCGCCTTACTCTACCTTGTGACGGAAGAGCTTTTGGTCGAGGCCCACGAGACACCCGACAAGCCGTGGGTGACAGCGATGTTCTTCGCGGGCTTCCTGATCCTCATGATCATTGAGGAGGTGATGGGCTAACCCCCTCATACATTGGCGAGTGACACCTCTCCACCATTCGCCTTGACGAGGGTTTCGATCACCAATTTCGTATGCGCGACGTCACTCACCCATATCGAACTTATGCCAGCGTCACGTACGGGTGCATCATTGCCGCCGGGATAGAGGGCGTCGCCAATAAACAGCATGTCGCCTACGTCAATGCGGGTCTGCTCGGCCAACTTGCGCATGCCAAGCGCCTTATCGACGCCGGGTCTCGTGATGTCGATCGACGTCGATCCACCTATCCGCACGGCGAAGTTCTTCAGCTTTTTATCGAGCAAGCCTTTGAGCGTGTTGCGTTTAGCGTGGTCATCATCCCATTTGGCTTTCTCCTCGGGCGGCGCTTTTTGGCCCAGGCCCGAAAACGTGATTTGGGTCCCTCGATCCTCGATCTGATCACCCCAAGTCTTTTCCTGCGCCAGACCCGCTTCCGCAACGGCCTCGTTGAGTGCTTTCAGGACGTCGTTGCGTTCCGTGTTGCTGAAGCTATCCGCGTAAACCTGCGTCCATTTGCTTGTAAATCGGTAAAATTTGGTCCCCGAAGTCGGCAGGATAGCCAGCTCCGATATCCTGGCGTTGGCTGGCAAATGATTCAAAACCTGTATTTCAAATTGGGACCAATCTCCGCCTGAGATGACCGCTACGGAATATAAGTCGAGCAAGTCGCCGATGAGCTGAGCCATCTCCCCATCTATAGCCTGCTTGCTTTCGGCCAGGGTGCCATCGAGATCAAAGACGATAAGCTTCTTCATGTTGCCCAATTCTAAATACCGTTAAGTATATAGGCCTGGCGCGATAAAATTTCGCTGCGCTTCCTTGGTGGGACGCCTTATTTTACGCCGGAGCTAGCCTAAACGCCCGTCAGTTTCGGCTGCTTTTCCTTGTTGCGGCTGTACAGCAGCCAGCCGACGACGATTGCGATCACGGTGAGCTGTGCGCCCACAGATTGTACGGTCGGGAAAATGCCGAGCAGCTCGATTTGCGGAACAAAGCCTAGTTGGGTGACGTCAATTAGTCCGGCCTCCTGAAGTGCGGCAACGCCCTTGCCAGCCAAAACGACCGAGAGGATCGCTATGAGCCCTGAGCTGAAGGCAAAGAACTGACTGATAGGTAACCGACTACTGAACCGCAGCATCGCCCATGCGATGCCGGCAAGCACCACACAGGCGAGTCCAGCACCGGCGAAGATGACCAGGCCGTTGTCGTGGGTCCACAAAGCCGCGTAGAACAGGATGGTTTCGAAGACTTCGCGATAGACCACGATAAAAGCCAGACCGAACAGAAACCACGAAGATCCTTTCGACAACGCTTGCCCCATGGTTTGCTGTATAAAGCGTTGCCACTCCTGCGCCTGCGACTTTCCGTGCAGCCAAATTCCGACCCACAAAAGGACCACGGTTGCGAACAGGGACCCAAAACCTTCGGTCAGCTCACGGCTCGCGCCACTGATGCCGATCAGAAATGTCGCGACCCCCCAAGTTGCCAGACCGGCCAGTAGCGCAACGACCCATCCCGCATGGACATAGGGCAGCGCTTCTTTTCGCTCGGCCTTTTTAAGAAAAGCGATCATGGCCGTCACGATCAGCAGGGCTTCAAGACCTTCACGCAGAAGGATGGTGAAGGCCCCGATAAAGGTGGACGTGTTGCTGCCGACTTCGGGCGCGAGGGCCTTTTCAGCCTGGCCAAGCAGGCTCTGGAGGGAACCAATTTTTGTCGCCACGACCTTTGGATCGTCCTGGCTGTGGATGCTGCTGCGCAGGCTGCCCATTTCTTTTTCGATGCGGCTGAGAAGTGTCCCGTCGCGCGCGGCCAAGGCCGGCTCCACCGGCTCGAAACCGTCAAGATAAGCTGACAGGGCTAGTTCTTCGGCCCCGTGATAGTCACCCCTCTGATACGCCGATAGTGACTCTTGCAAGCGCTGATGTGAAATGGAAATCGTGCTTGTGGCGGTTGTTACGGCTGCGGCATTTCTCCTGAGATATGCGGTCAGTGCGAAGGCGTTTTCTGGTCCGACATCCTTTGCAAGATCTGCCGGCGATGTTTTAGCGAGGGTAGCGAGATCGGGGAAACGCTTGCGCAGCGCCGGATCGGTCTTCCAAAGCTGTTCGCCGCGGGCCGCGTCAGTGAAAGCGAAGCTGCCCACATAGAAGGCAAGCGCCCATCGATCAGTGTCGGGCAAGTGCGCGAAGCTAGGCATGGCCGTGCCGTCGAGGCCCTGGCCGATGACCTGATAGAGGCCGAAGACACTGCGGTGCTGAGCGCGTCCCAAATCCGCGAAGGCGACAGGTTGCGGGTCAAGGCCGACAGCATTGGGGCCTTTGCCATTACCGTTGACGCCATGACAGCTTGCACAGTTGTCGGTATATAGTTTCTGACCTGAAGCAAAATCCGGTGCCGTCGTCGGCGCGAGGACGACCGGATAGGCGCTCAGCAGGTGTGCGCCGAGTGAATGGGCCTTTTCAGAGACGGCGTCCGGGGACGCCTTGCTCCTCACTGCGTGTTGAAAATCGGCGGCTTCACTCTGAAGGGCGGCTTTCTCGGGGCCATTGGGAAGGGATTTGAAGCGCTCAACGACGGAGGCCGAGAATTCGGTCATTTCCGAATATTCGCCCTCACTGATAACCTTGCCGTCCTTGACCGCGCCACCGTAATCGACGGCAAGGTAGTCGAGCAACCGCCAGGCTACCTGGACGTTTTCCGTGGCTGCCTCAGTCGGCGCGGCGTGGGCATTGGCCCCCAAGAATACGATATTTAACGCTGCGAACAGCAGAACCGCGAAATATTTGAGGCGCATGATACTTTATGAAATCCGGGTTGAGCCTGTGCTCTAATCTCAATCCAGACAGAATGCAATGCATTCGCAGGTCTTGAGGTCTTTTGCAGTCAAAGCCGGCGGTCGGAATCGGTATGTGAGAGGTGATTACGCCTTAATGTGCAGAAATTACCTCAATCCTTCTGTGCGCCTTGACTGGATATTGGCAACGACTCTGTTCAGTTTTTTCTATTCATAGCATCTTGAAACACGCTAGATTAATCCGATGTCTATTGGTGTCGGCCAGTCGCGAAGGCGGCCGAAATTGGGGAAGTAAGGGCGATGTCGGAAACCAAAACAGCCGTTACCGGTTCAGACGCAGTAATGGACGTGCAACCCTTACCGACGGGCAAACTGCCCGCCGTGGTTAAGGTCGTCTTGCCGGCGGAAAAGCGGACCCTTGCGGAAGAACTCGCGCGAAAGACACCGCTTCTGAAAACGGCGGATCATACGGTTGTCACTTTTGGCCAGGAGGCTATTGCCAGCTTCGGGGCCAAACTGGACGACATCCTGTCTGAAATCACGAAGGCCGACTCGCCGGTTCTTTTCGAACTGTTTCGCACGATTAAAGACGGGGTAAACGGTGCCGACCTTGGGGAGCTTGAACAAACCATTCGCAAGAAGTTGCAGTATGGCTTCCTTGAGAGAATTCTGATGGCGCTTGGCCTGAGCGATCCTGCCAATCGTCTGAAGCGGGTGACAGACGAAGTACGTGGCATGCTGCAAAGCAAGGCTAAGTCGCTGTCCGATCTTATCAAGCCGATGGAAAAGCAGATCGAGACAGAGACGACGAAGCTGATCGGCGAAGTGTCGCGCATGAGCACACTGGCTGATGGCTACCGCGATAACATCGAATCCCTGGGCGTTTATGTTGAGGCTGGACGTCATATTCTTACCATAGCAGAGACCGAACTGGTCAATCAGACGGAGCTTGCCAAGTCCGGCGACCCTCTGAAGGTGCAACAGGCGCGTGACTTTGCCCAAAAGGTCGATCTTTTCCGTAACCGTGTGCTGGTGCTGGAAAGTGCCTACGCTAAAGCCCCGACCGATCTGGACTCGATCGGTTTGGTTCGCGGCGCGGCGCTTGCCACATTGGCAGACACGGTGACGTCAGCGCACGCTGAATTCAACGATGTAAAATCCATCCTTATTCGCCTGCATGCGCTGTTCCAGACGCAGTCCGTCCAGCAGATGAATCTCATGCGGCGTGAACTACGCGCCTCGTTGCAGGGGTACGGACTGGACGTGCTGGAAAGCGTGTCGGTCGATGCTACTAAGGCGTCCGGTGAAGCACGATTGGCGGATGCGGATCTCGTCTTGGGCGCCGCCCAACGCTTGCGCGTTATTGCGGATAAAGTCGTAGCCGAAGGTGAGCGCAACAAGCAGCGTTATGCCGCCGCCCGCGTCAAATTGGAGCAGGCGCGGCAGTTAGCGGTAGATCGGCCAATCGCTTAGTAAATTCGGGTCAGATACAACCGCGACGTGGTAGGGAATATAAAACATGGCAACGTTCAAGCTCACTAAGGGCCAATCTTTCCAACTCGAAAAAGAGATCCAGTTGGTACACTCGGGTCTCGTCTGGGACCCCCCTGAAGGCTCGGAGGCGGCCTTCGATCTTGACGTCCATTGTTTCGCCCTCGTGCATCCGCGTGGAGACGCCAATCGGGCGCGGCTCTATAATGACGGCTCGCATGCGCTTTGCTATGCCTTCGTCCGTGGCCCCGGTAACCGCGAGGGATCGCTCCTCAAGAATGCAGACGGTTCGTTCCAAACCGATGATGGTTCGATGTGGCATGAACGTGACGATCGCACCGGCCGTGGCGGCATGGGCCACAATGAACCGGAAGAAGAGGAAGAAGAACTCGGGCACGGCGGTGGACATCATGACGAGGGCTTCCGCGAAGAATTCAAAATTGAATTGGCGAAATTGCCCGCTGAAATCTCTGAGCTTGCCGTCTGGGCGTCTATCCACGATGCGGAACGCAAAAACCAGCATTTCGGCAAGGTGAGAAACGCCTATATCGAGGTCTGTGACGCGATGGATTCCGAGTTGTGCCGCTATCAACTGACGTCTGAGTTTGCGGGCAAAACGACCATCCAGGTGGCATCTTTCATCAAGCAAACCGATGGTTCATGGAAATTCCATGCCGTGGGCGCGGCGTCGAACGCCGGCCTGGGTGATGTCATCAATGCCTATCTTCAATAGTTAGACCATAGCGTGCGGGACCAAAGCAGATTGGAAAAGAAACCCGCCATATTGTTTGGGACGCCCAAGGCCCCAGCCGTGAAGAGTGATCGGCCGAAAATCTTAGCGGCCGGCAAGGCGCGCACCCGACTTCCATGTAGCGTCCAAGCTTTGAAGGCGTTGGATGAGGGAGCCTCACCTGGCGTGTTGGCGGAAGCTCTGCAGGCGGTGAATGGTGTCAATCTCGATGACCATCATTTTGATGACGTGGTCAGGTTTGGTGCCGGGTTGCAAACGGAGCACGGCAAACTCGCCGAGGCCGAACTCGATCTCGTCAGCGACGATGCCTTGACGTCGATCAAGGCGACCTATCTCGAACTGATCGACCGTCTGGAAAAGCTTGACCCCCGTAGGGTCTTCACCCAAAGCGCTGGTCCATTAGATAAGGTCCAGCAGTTCTTCCAGGGTGGCTCGCCAGAACGGTCCTTTGAGGTGGAATATTCCAAAATCAAAGCCTTGTCAGAGTCGCTTGAAGCGTCCATGCCGGTGATCAACGGTTTCGTAGAAACACTGGCGCGACTGGGCAGGCGCTACGCGGTGTTGTCACAATCGGTTAAGGCCCATGTCCTGGCCTGTCGTTTTATCGTGACCTATATCGACACATCGATCCGCGAGGACCGGGATTTGACAGCGCATTACCAATCACAACGGGATGCCCTGGCAAACCGCGAGGCAAGCCTCTTTGCGACCGGTGCGACGCTTCAGATCGGTCAGCAAACGATGAGCGTACTGTCGCGGAGCATCGATGAGCTCGGCCTGTCGGGACAGAATTTTACGCGCGAGGAATTGCCTGCCTGGTATGCGGCATTCTCTGCGGCGCTCCTGGCCAAGCGTGTTAAATCTCAAGACAGCGGTTTATTTGATGCTGTTCTCAAAGCGCACCAGCACCTGCTTTCAAAGATAAAGCGGTCTAATTGATACGGAAGGAAATCCCATGACGACTTTCAAATTGCAGAAGCCCGAAGAAGAAATTCGGCGCGTTGGCTTTGTCCTGCAGAAGCAGGGCATTCACGAGCGCATACCGGCGCAGGTCGGTATCAACATCGACGTATCAGGCTCGATGGAAGCCCTCTTCAAGACGGGCGCTGTGCAATCAGCCATTGAACGAATTCTGCCAGTAGCGCTTTATTTTGACGACGACGGGCGCGTGGATGCCTGGGTGTTTTCAGAAGGTGATCGAATGGCTTCGATCACCCCTGTGACGGCAAAGAACTACGACGGCTATGTGGATCGCGAAATTCTCGGTAACCGAGATCTGGCAGACATAATCGGCGGCCGCACGGACTATGGTCCGGTCTTACGATCCAACCTAATGACATATGGCCTGATTGAGGAAAAGTCGCCTGGTGGCCTGCTGGGTATGATCTTCGGGCTAAAACGCGAAACCTATGGCGAGGAAACACGCTCCGGCACGCCCGCTATCAACTATTTCCTAACCGACGGTGAAAACTACGATCACGAGGCTGCATGGCAAATTCTCAGCGAAGCTGAACATGCAGAATCGCAAATCTACTATGTCATGGTCGGTATCGGTGACCAGAATTTCCGCTTTTTACGGGAGGCGGCAAAGACGTTTCCGAACGTCGGATTTGTCAGCGTGCGCGACCTGGGCGAATTTGTCGGGAGTGATGACGCCTATGAGAAGCTACTTCCGGATGAACTGTGCACCTGGCTGAAACATGAACATGATGATGAAGACGACGATCATCATTAAGCAATGCAGACGCCCGGCGTAAGCGGCTTTTGGGGCGCCACGATGCCGTTCTCAAAGAGTAGATTTTCCAACGCATTGGCCTGCTGGAAAATGACTTGCGCACAGCTTATCTGAGTGCAGCCCATGGTCCTATGAATTCGGAACGCCTTCAGTTTTGGGAAGGCTTCCGTCTTCGTGTGTTACACGGAATTGTTTCAGTGAAGGCGATAGAGTTACGATGCCGTTGGTTGCGGGCCCCCGCTACCAAGTACAGGGCGGTTCTCCCGAATGCGGCGCGTACGAAAAGCTACCGGGGCGCGCTGGTCCACCGTAGTCCACGCTAAGTGTTTTTCATTTTAAACCGTGCGGTATAATTTTGTAGCTCCGATGGGAGAAGGTGGACGTTCGTGTTCCTGGGCCATTGGCGGAGATCGTTGAGGACGTGCAAAATGGAACTTGAAGCCACCAAAATAGCTTACCGCATAGACGAGGCCGTTAAGGCAAGCGGTCTGGGGCGATCATTTCTCTATGAACGAATTGCGGCGGGTGACCTAAAGTCAGTTAAGGTCGGCGGCAGACGGTTGGTCCTACGGGACGATTTGATTGCCTTCTTGACGTCTGGGATAACATCAGCAGGTAATTTGTAACTGCTTCTGAGGCCACTTCCGTACTGGCACATTGTCTAATTTCTGTGGATAAGTCTGCACATTTGCGGCTTTATATGGACGATGTTACCGTTGAAAAATCGGCAAACCCTTACCGCGAAAGGACTCGAACCGAGAGCAAGTTTAATTTTGGGGGTACAGTTTGGGGGTATCGACAGATACGGTCGCAAAATACTGGAATTAATTCAATGACTTTTGGTCTCTATTTGCGGGCGTGCCCACACCAATTTTCTCTTTTACTTAAAAAATTTATAGTTGTTGCCCCTTGGGCACACAGCGTCGCGCCTTGCTGTTCTAGCAAATATGCAGCGACGGACAATTGCGATCAATCCTTGCAATAATAATTACGCTCCTCCTATCTTCGCAAGTCAGAATAAAAGATTGCTGGGTTCGCTAAGCCAAAATATTAATTCGAACTTGATGCCGTTGAGCTTACGACCAGGAAACCAAAGCGATTATAATTGACGCATGCATGGATGGTGCAAGACGCGATGAAATCCGTCGCATATTAGGCGTTCAGGTCGTTACATAAGCGGAAAATAAAGCGCTCAAAGCTTTTTTATTAAGTCCGACAAATCTCCTTTTCAAGCCGAAT
>CAMLIY010000002.1 GCA_946480125.1 uncultured Asticcacaulis sp. | reverse complement strand
GGCCTATGCCCTTCGTATTCGTCTGGCCGCATCGTGAACGTGTTGAATGTACGTGATTTCGGCGCGGCAGGCGATGGCCGGACGCTCGATACCGGGGCGATACAGGCGGCGATAGACGCGGCGACGCCGGGCGATGTTGTCGTCCTGCCATCCGGCCGTTATCTCAGCTTTACCCTGGCCCTGCGCAGCCATGTTCATTTGTCACTTGAAGCCGGCTGCGTGCTGGAAGCCGCTGATCCGGCGCGCCATGACGGCCGCTATGAGGACGCCGAGCCGAACCCCTTCGATCTCTACCAGGATTTTGGCCATAGTCATTGGCGCAACAGTTTGATCCATGCCATCGACGTCGAGAACGTGTCGATTTCCGGGCCGGGCGTGATTGACGGACGCGGCCTGACGCGGGAAGGGCCGGGGTCACGCTGGCGCAGGCAGGCTGGTGAATTTCCACTCAGTATGCAAGGCATGTCCGCCGCCGAACTGGCGGAACTGTCGCCGGAGGTATCGGCGATGGCCGGACTGGGCAACAAGGCCATCGCCCTGTGCCGGGCGCACGGTGTCCGCCTCCGCGATTTCACTATTTTGCGCGGCGGCCATTTCGCCGTGCTGGCCACCGGCGTCGATGATCTCACCATCGAGAACCTGCTGATCGATTCAAACCGCGACGGCATCGATATCGACGGCTGCCGTCGCGTGATTGTGCGCGGCTGTCGCGTCAATACGCCGAATGACGACGCCATCGTGTTGAAAGCGGGCTTTTCGCTCGGCGAGGCCCGCGCCACCGAGGATGTGGTGATCACGGATTGCCAGGTCAGCGGGTTTGATGCGGGCACGCTTCATGACGGGACGCGTGGGCGCACACAGGTTTTTTCACCGGATCGGGACCGGGTGACCGGCCGCATCAAGATCGGCACCGAATCGAGCGGGGACTTCCGCCGTATCCGCATTGAGCACTGCACCTTCGAGCGCTCGCGCGGCCTGGCGCTGGAAACCGTCGATGGCGGGGTGATCGAGGATGTGGTGGCCTCCAACCTGACGATGCGCGACATCACCACGGCGCCGATCTTCCTGCGGCTGGGAGCGCGATTGCGCGCGCCGGAAGGGGCTGTACCCGGCGCGATCCGCAATGTCATTATCCGCGATGTAACGGCCGAGGGTATCCTGCCGGACTATGCGGCCCTGATCATGGGGCTGCCCGATCACCCGATCGATGATGTGACGCTGCAAAACGTGCGGCTGGTCTATGACGGTGGCGGTACGGCGACCGATGCGGCACGACGGCCGCCGGAACTGGCCGACGCCTATCCTGAACCGAGCATGTTTGGCCGCACACCCGCCTACGGCTTGTGGGCGCGGCATGTGCGCGGCCTGACGCTGAAGGATTTCAATGCGAGGACGATTAGGCCTGACGCGCGGCCTGAAACGCTCTTCGAGGATGCGACGCTGGTCTAACGCCCGCGCCCCCAAAGCGTGGCATATTTCCAGCCGGTGAGGTCTTCAACGACTGTCTGGCTTTCAGGCGTGGCGGCCGATGTTGCACCATCGCGCAGGCGTTCGATCTCATCCATCAGGATAGCGTGTGTGCGGCCGTTCAGGCGGAACTTCAGCGCCACAATCAGGCCCAGCAGCATGACCACGATCGGCCCGACGACCATGACAAGCACCAGCACATGCAGCGCGTGTGGTGTCTGGGTGGCCGCACCGCTGACATAGCCGCCCATGCCGATCAGTGTGCTTGTCCCCCAGATGGCGGCCGCCTGTGACAGCTTGCGCACGAGTGTCATAACCCCGGCAAAGATGCCTTCACGTCGCTGACCGGTAACGGCTTCATCAACATCGGGCAGGTAATTATAGACGCTCCACGGCACGAAATTCAGCGTGCCCCGGCCTAGTCCGGCCAGGATGACCGGCACGAACAGCCAGAACAGCACGATGGGGGATACCTGGCCGAAACCGGCGAAGATATTGTGCTCTATGCCCGTGATCGCTTCCCCGAAACCAGCCGGCCGATGCAGGAAGAAGGCGTAGCACAGCAGGCAGGCGGCGATGAAGGCAGTGATGGCCATGGCATAGGCACGGGTTGGACCGGCCTTCATGACGACGCGGATAGCAATTATGACCGAGATAAACTGCACGATATACATGGTAGTCATCATCTGTGAGATGATCAGGGTGGACCCCATCATTACGGCGGCCACGAAGATGGCGAAGGCGGCGTTGAAAACATCCTGAGAGATATAGCCGCCGAGATAGATGGCCAGGTGCTGGCGGAAGGCGCGAATCCGCAGGGTCGAGAACAGATCGCGGAACATATTTAAAGGGATCAGGAGGGCGCGGGCCGCGTTCAGCGGGGCCGGACGGATCAGCTTTTCCGCTTCAGTATAGGGGCGTTCCCAAGTGAAAATGACCGACAGGATGATGACCAGCGAGGCCAGTCCGCCGAAGATGGCGCCGTTGATCAGGAAGGTGCCGGCCGAATCCTTGCCCAGATGGTTGATGATCAGGGTCGGTAAATATGAGGCCAGCACGGCGGAGGCCTGGGCGCACAAGATACGCGCGCCGGCGAAGCTGGCCTTCACCTTATAATTCTTGCTCATTTCCGCCGGCAGGGTTTCCCACGGAATGAGTACGAAATTATAGATCAGTTCAAAGAACAGGTACGAGAAAAGGTAATAGTAAAAGGTGTGCCCGGACGCCCACATCAGGGCGAACGACGGCAGCAGCGGTATGGCGATCAGCAGGAATATCTTGCGCCGGCCGATTTTGCGCCCGATCCAGGTATGGCGCAGATTGTCGGATATGTAGCCGATCAGCGGACAGGTAAAGGCATCGAAGAAGCGTGAAATGGCGAAAATGCCGCCGGCATCCGCAATATTGATGTCGCAGAAGGTGGTGTAGAAATAGATCATCCACCCGGACGTCACCGCCGTGATGCCGGCGCCGACCAGATCGCCAGCACCCCAGCCCCAGTAGTTCAGCCACCCCGTCTTGCGTTCCGGGCGTGTTTCGGTCTTGTTGGATGAATCTGACAACTCGTTTACCTGCCTGCGTTTTTTACTGTTTAAATAAAGCGATACATGAATTCACCCATGGCCAGAAGGGCCATGGCCTGGCCGAACGGCATCGAGGTCAGGGGAATATCCTTATACTCCTGAATCGAATTGAACACCGGCGTGCCGAACGACACCTGGGTCAGTTCGCCCTCGGCAGAGATATGGTCGCGCACGGCCTTGGCGCCGCGCACGCCGATGGCTTCATAGTCGCGCGAGATATAGCCCTTACGCACCGCTTTCAGGATGCCGTAGGCGAAGCCGGCCGAGGCGGCGGCTTCTTCGTAGGAGGTTTCATCATCGAGTATGGTACGCCACAGGCCCGATGGCGCCTGAACCTTGGCCAGGGTTTTGACCTGGGCTTCAAGCGTATCGATCAGGAAGGTGCGCAGCACATCGTCCTTGGGCAGGTTGAGCAGTTCGATAAATTCCGGAATGACGATCGTCACCCAGGAATTGCCGCGGCCCCACAGGGCTTCGGCGAAATTGTGCCGGCCGTCGAAGGTCCAGCCATGGAACCACAGGCCGGTCTTGCGATCGGTCAGGTATTTGATGTGGATGAGGAACTGGCGCTTGGCCTCTTCGACATAGTGCGGGCGGCCCAAAAGCAGGCCGATCTTGGCCAGCGGCAGGACCGACATCATCAGGGTGTCGTCCCACAATTGCTGATCATTGACCGAATTATAGACGATGTGCTGGAAGCCACCCTCTTCGGTGCGCGGCAGATCATTATAGACCCACTCGCCCCAGACATCGAGATAGGGCAGATACATGCGGTTGCCGGTGCGCTCATAAAGGTAGGCCAGGGTCAGGAAGGGCGCCACCGTATTGATATTACGCGACGGCATGCCTTCCTTGAAGCGATCCTCGAACCATTTGATCATGATATCCCAGGCCTTGGGATCGCCGGTCAGTTCCCAGTGCTTGTACATGCCGTAAAGACCGACGCCCTGCGTCCATTCAAAACCGTGCCAGCCCTTGGTGTCGATGACCCGGCCATCTTCGAGGCGCAGCAGAAATTCGCCGGTCTCATCCTCGATATTGACCAGATTGTCGATCAGCCGGTCAATGGCCGTGCGGTAGTCGTTACGGTCGGCGTCGAGCCCGGCGGTATGGTGCCGCAGCAGGTCTGGCAGGCGAAAAGGATCGGTGGGTTTAAGGATCTGGTTGTTCATGGAAGGCCTTGGCGCTTAACGCTGGGTACTGGAGGGGGAGGGAACGGAAGTGACCGGCACGCCGCCGCGCACATTGGCGAGCACGACGAGCTTGACCGGCTCAAGGGCATTTTGCGGCTGGCCGTCAGAGGTCACGGCCAGGGTAAGGGTATTGTCGCCATTGGCGTTGAGGATGCCGGGCGGAATGACGAAGACGTGCTGGGGGCCGATATTGGCGGCGAAATTGCCCATGTGCCAGCCATTGACGAAGATCAGGGCGCGGTTGACATGATCGGACTGCGGTTTTGCCGGATCGCCGATTTGCAAGGCCAGTTGCACGTCGTGATCTTTCGGCAGGTCGAGCGGCACTTGCGTGCGCAGCCAATAGGTGCCGGGCGCCGGCGGCGCGTCGGTCGGGGTGGCTTGTGTCCAGCCGGTATCCGATGTCTTGGCGGGCAGATACCAGCCTTCGCGCTCGCCGTAGAGGCCGCCATTGTTCATCGGGCCGCGCACCAGGTCGGTGATATGTTCGCCGCCGCGATTGCCCTGGATCTTCCACGAGATCGGCGTCGGGGTTGAGAACGTAGCGCTGATCAGGCCGCGGGCTTCCTTGTGCTCGTCATCGGCGGCCAGATCCCAGTTATGAGAATTGTTGCGCACCATGACAGAGATCAGGTGATCGCCGGCGGTTAGCGCGGGCAGGCTGAATGATGCCTTGGCGGTGGTCTGCGGCCTTGCCTTGCCGGCGGGGATTTCGCCCTGACCAAGGAAATGGCCGTCGAGCCAGACCTGCATCATGCCGGCGCCGCCGCCGCCATAGTTGAAATCGATGTGATCCAGCTTGGCGGTGGCCTTGAAATGACCGCGATACCAGACGTCGCCATGATGGAAACCGTACTGGCTCATATCGAGCACAGGCTGACCGGCTGGCGGCTGTGTGGCTTTTGTGGCGGTGGAGACCGTAGCATCCGTCTTGCGCCACTGGCTGTCGTCGAACGCCGGATCGGCTTCGGGAGAACCGTTGCGGCGCTGCCATTTCAGCGTCATCAGGTCGGGCGGCGTGACCGCAATTGGAAGCTGGATGCCGAAGCCGTGGAGTCCGGTATTGGATTTTGCAAGGCCCAGGCCGGCTCCATTGACGTCAATTCCGGCAACAGGCTGATCAAACCAAATATCGATTGTGCCGTCATCCGAAGCCGAGACATCGCCCTTGATGCGTAGCAGGTCGGGTTCATCGGCGGAATCGAAGCTGGCTGAACGGATGAGGGATTGTGAACGCGCCAGGACGCGGCCTTTGGCTGTGTCGAGGAGCCAGAATTGCTGGGCGGTGGCATCATCGGCGAAGAATAACAGCAGCGGCGCCTGACCGGGCGCGCTGATGCGGATCAGGCTATAACCTTTGTGGGTATAGCTGAGCTTCAGGTTGCCGGTCTTGGCGTCATAATCGCTGGAAACGACGCCTTTCAATACTTCGATCTTCGGCTTTTTGGCATAACGCAGAACGGTTTCACCCGCTTCACCGGCACGGCCATATAGCAGGGCGACATCGCGTGCGCCCTGACGGAAATGAGTCTGGGTATCTGAGGTCGTATAGACCAGATGCTGGCGTTCCAGTGGGTAATTGGCCAGCAGCAGCTTGCCATCCTGACCGTTAAGCTGGCTTTTGACGTGATAGCTGCCGTCCTGCGTTTTCAGGTCGAAACCGAAGGTATCGTTTGTGGTGGCGTTAGACGGATCATGGATGGCGAAGATCAGCTCGCCTTCGCCGCCCGCGCCAATATCATGGTAAAGCTTGACGCGCGGATTGTCGCTGGTGAGCAGCGCGCCCTTGTCGAGATTGGCCAGAAGCGGTTCGGCGGCCTGGACGAACTGGCCCAGTTGCTTGAAGGTCATCTGCTTCGGGCGGATGCGGCGGGCTTCATCTATACCCGCGCCATAGTCATAGGAGGTATAGACGACACTGGCCGGCAGCCAGCCCCATGAGGTGCCGCCAAACGCCATATAGACGCTGTGGATCGACAGGCCGTTGATCAGGCTGGAGCCAAAGGTGGTGCGGACATATTCAGAACCGACCCGTTGTGAGGTGCAATCGTAAGTGCCCTGACTGCCCCAGAAATCGAACCAGCCGCCACCGATCTCGGCGGAAAAGCCCGGTGTATGGGGCGAGGCCAGTGCGCCGGCCTTGACGATGCCGTCCTTGGCGGGCGTGGTGTCGCCATACATCCCCCAGTTCGGCACCGGGTTCGGCTTGCCGATCTCGCGCGTGCCATTGCAGCCGCCACCGGGATAACCGTCAAAGGCGTACAGATCGGTTGGGCCAGGCACGGCAAAAGAGGCGGTGGATGAGGGCGGTGTCCAGTTGGGCAGGCGGCCGGCGGAGTTATGGAACAAAGGCACGGTGATGCCGTCGGCATGAACCTTGTCGGCCAGGTATTGCATATAGCGCTGGCGGGAGGGCGAGGTGTCGCCCAGCTCGTTCTCGATCTGGTAGGCGATAATCTTACCGCCGCCGGTGGTGATCTGGTGGCGGGCGATGATGGCGTCGATCTGGGTCTGCCATTCATCGACGGCTTTCAGGTATTCCGGATCGTCGGTACGCGCCACGGCCTTTTGGCGCGCCAGCCAGCCGGGGAAGCCGCCCATGGTCAGCTCGGCATTGACGTAGGGGCCGGGCCGGATAATGACGTAAAGCCCTTCGTCCTCGGCCATCTGGATGGCGCGCTCGACATTGCGCACCCCGGAGAAATCATACTGGCCTTGCTCGGCACTATGATAGCCCCAGTCGATGTAAAGCGTCACGGCATTGTAGCCGGTCGCCTTCATCTTTTGCAGCACATCGCGCCACAGCGATGGCGAAGGCAGGCGGAACGGCTGGAATTCGCCCGACCAGATCATGACGCGTTTGCCGTCGATCATCAGGGAGTGGCGGTCCCACGTCACAGCGGCGGGTTTCGCTTCCGGTGTCATAGCCGCCTCGACCGTGGCGGTGGCTTCACGGATGACGGTGAAATGGCGCACCGCGCCGGAGACGCCACCCAGTTCCTGTTTTGGCGTCCAGGTGTCGAGGCCGTCGAAACTGTCGGAATACCAGTAGCGCTTGCCGCGATAGTCGTCGAAATAGATCCGCCAGCCGTCTTTTCCGTCGGCGTTCTTGATCGGTGTCAGGGCGGGACCTTCGATCCAGTCACCCCAGCGGGCCCAGTCGCCGGTGCGGTCGATGGTCCACGGACCGGTCAGGCTCTTGGCCCAGGCGCGCTCCAGGGTCTTGGTTGTCTCGTTCTTGGTGATGACGATGTAGCGGTCGCCGATCTTGATGGGGAAGGTATCAATATGATTATTGCCCAGACCCTGCATGGCCTGCGGGGCGGAGAAATGCGTCAGGCTGGCATCGGTGGCCGTCATGACATAGGGGGTGAACGGGCCTTTCGTGCCGCCTTTCGACAGGGATATGACAACAGAGACGGTGCCGTCTGTGTCCTGAAACCATTCCGGCGCCCAGCTATTTGTCAGGCCAGGCATATCGAGCGTGATGTCCGTCAGATGGTCCCAATGGCGCAGGTCATGACTGCGGGCAATGCCAAAGGTGGGCGTGCTCCAGCCGGTGGTATAGACGACATAGTAATTGCCATCGGCGGCATGGAGGATCGACGGATCGCGCAAAAGGCCCGAGGGTGGTGTGTAAGCTTCGGAGGCCAGCGAGGTGAAGGTCTTGCCGTCATAGGACGAAAACAGGCTGAGAGTGTTTTCCGAGGTCGAATTGAAGGCCGACATCAGCCAGGTGGTTTCGCCGCGCACGGTCGCAACGGCAATTCGGGGGGCACCGGTAGCGGTGGTGACGGCCTTCTGGCTTGTCAGGCCCATCGTATCCATGAAGGCGTCGCCGCTCTGGGTCGCAGGCGGAGTCGGGTTTTGGGCAGGGGGTGGGGTGTGGGCTTGAGGTTTGGCCCATGCGCTTGTCGACAGGGCGGTCAGGACCACCGCGCTCGCACAAATTGAGTGGCGCAGACCTGCTTTCACCCTTAATTCTCCCCTGTTTCCTATTATTGTCAGTCTGGAATTTGCCATTGACAGACGGGGATATCAATGAAAAATATCAAAATCAATCAAAATTACGCCTCGAAACACACGGAGCGGTCACAAATTGATCAACATCGATCAGTGCAATCTCAAATCCCTGGCGCTCGTCATGGGGCTGATAATAGGCGGCACAATGCCAGCTTCGGCACAAACCTTTACCTTTTCAGGCACTGACGCCACCGTTCAGGCCAATACGGTCTACAATGCTGCGCGGGGTTATGGTTTTGTCACTTTGCCCGGTCACGCGCGCGCCTTCTCGCTGCGCGCCGTGCCCGGTGATTATCGTGTGTCGTTGACTGTGGGGGGGCATGAGGCCAGCCGCACCTCGGTCTGGGCCGAGGATCGCCGGCTGATGGCGGGGCCGGTTGTGTTAGAAGCGGGAGAGACGCGCACCCTGACCTTCACTGTCAATGTCCGCGACACAAGCTTGATGCAGCAGGAGACCGACCCGTCTGCGCCGCAGGTGCGACTGCGCGGCAGCGACGCCACCGATTATAATTGGGATGATCAGTTAACCCTGACGGTTTCCGGTGAAAAACCCGCGTTTGATTCGCTCACGGTTCGGCCCGTAACGGCGCGTCGCATTTTGCTGGCGGGAGATTCCACCGTTACCGATCAGGTGGGCGGCGACTATGCCAGCTGGGGCCAGATGCTGCCACGCTTCCTCGGCCCGGATGTGTCGGTTGCCAATCATGCCCGCAGCGGCGAAACGATGAAGTCGTTCCTGACCTCGCTGCGCTGGGACAAGGTGATGAGCGAGGTCAGGCCCAACGATGTGGTGCTGATCCAGTTCGGCCACAATGACGAAAAGAAACAGTGGCCGCGTACCTATGCCGCACCTGAGCAAGGCTATCCGGCCTATCTCGCCGCCTTCGTCGCCGATGTCCGTCAGCGCGGCGGCCTGCCGGTTCTGGTAACGCCGGTGGCGCGCCGCACTTTCAAAGGGGGGCGGATCGAAAACAGCCACGCCGGTTATGATGACGCCGTGCGCGCCACCGCCGCGCGCCTGAATGTGCCGTTGATCGATCTCACACGGCAGACCACTCAGTTTTATGAGGCTTTGGGACCCGAACTGGCGCCACTCGCCTTCGCCGATCATAACCGTGAAAAGACACACCACAACGCCTATGGCGCCTATATGATCGCCTGTTTTGTGGCGCATGATCTGGCGAAGATGCCAGACCTGAAAATCGCGGCCGCCGCCGATTTGCCGGCGTGCTCTGCGGAACAGCCAGGCGATCCGCATGCTTTTGTCATAACGCCTGCCGACTGGCCGCAGATGCGCGTCCAGATCGATCAGAAGGCCGAGCCCACACCCGTTAAATAGGACTTAACATGGAAACCATCGCCTTCACCATGCAGCTCAAGCCCGGCTTCGAGGCTGAATATAAACGCCGTCATGACGAAATCTGGCCAGAACTGTCGGACCTGCTGCATGACGCGGGCGTGTCCGACTATTCGATCTTTCTCGATGAGACGACCCTGACTCTGTTCGGCGTACTGAAGCGCACGGACACACACGGCATGGATGCCTTGCCGGATCACCCGGTCATGAAGAAATGGTGGGCCTACATGGCCGACATCATGCTGACTAATCCGGACAATTCGCCGCAGCAAACCAGCCTGACGCCGGTTTTTCACATGGCTTAAGCCGCGGCGGCATTATCTTCGATCCTGGCGATACGCACCTCGATATCGTGCGCGTTCAACCAGCGGACGGCGGTCGGATCGATGTTTTCATCGGTGATCAGCACGTCGATTTCTTTGAGCGGACAGACGGACAGCGACGCCGGCGCATCGATCTTGCTGGAATCAGCCAGGACGATGACTTCGCTGGCGCGTTCCATCAGCCGGCGCTCCGATTGCACCAGTAACGTATCGGTCTGCAACAGGCCGTTTCGTGTCAGCGCCTGACAACCGATGAACATGCGCTGGGCCGCGAAATGCTGAAGGATGCCGTCATCATAAGGATTGAGTATAATGCTCTGGTCGCGGAACAGCTCGCCGCCCGGCACCGTCACCTTGATACGCGGACGCTCGAACAGGCATTGCAGGATCGGCACCGAGGTGGTCAGGACATGATAGGGCTCATCGGCCATCATCGAGGCCATCATGAAGGTGGTGGTGCCGCCATCGATGATCATCGACAGGCCGGGCGTAATATAGCTGAGGGCCAGGCGGGCGATGGCGCGTTTGGCGGCTGCGTTGGTGATCACGCTGTCGGCGAAAGCCGATTGCCCGGTCAGTCCGCTGCGGCGTTCGTCACCGGCGCGTGGGTTCTGGATCGTGCTGTCGGCGCGCGTGGCGCCGCCCCGTACCCGCAGCAGATGACCCAGTTCGTGCAGTTCGTTCAGATCCCGTCGGATGGTCGCCGGAGATACACCCAGCCGTTCGGTCAGTTCCTCTACAGACGTAACGCGATCGCTGTTCAATTCGTCGATGATACGTTTCCAGCGATCCTGAAGATGCATGATATGTCCTGTCGAGCTTCCGCGTGTACGGTAACGGGTAATTTGGGTCCAAATGTATCGATATGCGTACTGGACACACGGTGATGATCACTTGTGATCGATTCGTATAGGGGCAAAACGGATCTTTGTCGAGATCAGGCCGCGACACTTTCATCTATGGCCGCCATCCACAGCTGACGATAGGCGCGGATTTCTTCGGTGAGCAGGGGCTTAACGGGCGTATGGGTAAGGCGCGGCATGGGCCGTTCGCCCAGGAAGGCCAGCGCGGCGGCGCCCTGGGTGACACCGGACGACTGGGGGTTGCATAATACGGGGCCATCGTGCAGACCGGCAATCAATCCGCACAGCAGGGGATTGGTGGCTGCCATGCCTTCCATAACCAGCGCCCGCCCGCTTTGGATCATGCCGAGGCAGGTAACGGACAAAAGCGCCTGATAAAGCGTGCCCAGCGCCGTACGTGTAGACGGCGTATCAGAATTGAGGCCGCGAATTTCACCCCGCAAACCTGGATAAGGCCCGCCGGCATCGAGAAAGCTTGGCAAGGCGACGGCGGACTGGCTCATCACCTCCACCAGGGTTTCCGGGCCGATATCAGGATTGACCTGACCTTGTGTAATCATTTCGAAGGCGCGCCCTCCCATAAAGCGGGCGCAGGGGACGGCGTGACCGAAAACATCGACGGCGCCCATGCAGTCGCGCTCGGCCTGCAGGCCTTGCAGCGAAGCGCCAGGCGCCATGGCGATGAACCATGTGCCAGTCGAGAGCAGGGCCGGCAAGGTGGTATCGGTTTGCCAGCCGCCGAGCAGTGAAGCCAGGGCGGCGCCCGAATCGTGCAGCCCCACGCAAACTCGCGTGGCTGTCGGCAGCCCTGTGATACGCGCCAGGTGCGGGCGAAGTGTGCCCGCTGCCTCCCAGGCCTTGCACAGGCGGGGAAAACGCGCCGCCCAGTTTTCATTATGTGTCAGGGAAGAAAAATCCCCCCAGGCAGGAGACCACAGGTCCGAATGACACCCCAGTGAAGTAATCTCGCATGTCAGCGCACCGCTCAGACGCCAGGCCCAATATTGGGGGTAGGGCAATATCCAGCGCACGCGGCTGAACATCTGCGGATCGCGACGGGCGTGCCAGAATATCTGAGCGCCGAGGTTCAGGCCCTTTGGCAGGGGAGGCGAGAGGGTCTCGTCGAAATGCGGCCGGACGCGGGCATAGGCTTTAGCGAAAGCCGGTGGAATGGCCGACTCATAGTCCTGTACGGGCTGAACCAGCTGTTCATGCTCATCGAGGAAGGCGCAAGCGGCGCCATGGGCCACAGGTATGATGCGGTCGATGCCGAAAGAAGCCAGGCCCTTCAGTTGCAGCAGCAGCCAGTCGAACACCATATCGGTGTCAATGGCGGTATAAAGCGCCGTTTGGCGAGTTGGCGTGGCGATACGTCTTTCGGCCAGAACCTCACCTGCGGACGTAACGACGCTGACCTTGATATGTGTGCGACCAACATCGAAAACGATGGCGTTTGGGCCTGCCTGACTGTTTCGTGCCTGTACCACCTGCGTATCCCTGATCATCAGCGCGTATTCGCCGTTTTTATTTTTGATCGATAGTGATTGAAACTTGGCGAAATAGGCTATATCGTCTTTTTCAAGCACTATATTTTATCATACATATTAAATCACGAAAGCCGGGAGACTTCAATGAGCTTGTCGCAGGATGCTCCGACGGCGGATAATCAGGAAAAGCGCATGGATGGTTTACAGGGCGCGTCTACGTCTCCGTCCCCATCACCCAATGCGGGCGTGGTCAGGCTGCCTAGCCCGCAAATGGTCTGGGATGACGCGGTTGCCCGTCATTTATCTGAAGCCGAGTGTTTGCTTTACCGCTCAAATCTGCTCGGTTCAGACCTGTCCGTAACCAATTTCGGCGGCGGCAATACCTCGGCAAAGCTTGAAGATCTCGATCCGCTGACCGGGGCACCGGTCGCGGTGCTGTGGGTCAAGGGATCGGGCGGTGATCTCGGTTCGATGAAGCTCGATGGTTTCGCCACACTTTATCTCGACCGCGTGAAAGGCCTGGAGGGGCTTTATCAGGGGCGCGACGCCGAAGACGACATGGTGGGGCTGCTGCCCCATTGCACCTTCGGGCTCAATCCGCGTCCGGCCAGTATAGATACGCCTTTGCATGCCTTTATTCCCTATCGTCACGTTGATCACCTGCACCCGGATGCCGTCGTCGCTATTGCCGCCACGCATCAGTCTCAGGCGGTGACGCAACGCATTTACGGCGATGAGGTCGGCTGGATCGGCTGGCAGCGGCCGGGATTTGATCTCGGCCTGCGCATTGGAGAACTGGTACGGGCAAATCCGCACTGGCGCGGTCTGGTGCTGGAAGGGCATGGTTTGTTTTGCTGGGGCGAAACGTCACGCGACTGTTATGAAACCAGCCTGTCGCTGATCGCCAAGGCAGTCGAGGCCATAAATGCCGGGCTGATCGAGCCGGCCCGTGGGCAGGCAAATCCGGCGCTGCTGACACGCGCCACCACCTTGCTGCGTCCGCTGTTAAGCACGGCGCGGCCTAAGCTGTGCGAACGCCTGACGGACACCGATGTGATCGATTTCGTGTCACGTCCAGACTATCTGGCCGATGCCGCCCTGGGGGCGCCGTGTCCCGATCATTTCCTGCGCACCAAGCCATGGCCGTTGATCCTCGACCCGGAACCGCTGGCGGGCGCGGGCGCCGAAATCTATGTGAGGGAAGCCGTTGACGCCTATCGTCAGCGGTACAGCGCCTATTATGACCGTTGCCGTTCTGCCGACAGTCCGGCCTTGCGCGATCCTGATCCGGTCGTTGTCCTGATCCGCGACACCGGCGCCCTGGCTTTCGCGCCGGACCGGACGGCGGCGCGTATCGCCGGTGAATATGTACGCAATACCCTGACCGTCATCCGCGGCGCACGCGTGCTGGGCCGATACCAGGCGCTGGATGAAGGCGAGGCCTTCGCCATAGAGTACTGGGCGCTGGAAGAGGCCAAGCTCAGGCGCCAGCCGCCCGCAAAGCCTCTGGCCGGCAAGGTGGCCTATATTACCGGCGCGGCGGGCGCGATCGGCCGGGCCGTGGCGGCGCAGATCCTGGCGCAGGACGGCTGCGTCATGCTGACCGATATCGCCGCAGACCGCCTGGAAGAGGTCCGGCGTCAGCTGTCGCAACAGTTCCGTCCTGACCTGGTGCGCGCCTGCATCGCCGATGTCGGTGACGAGGCCGCCATCTCTGCGTCCTTTGAGGCGTGTGTCGAGGCATTCGGTGGCATTGACATACTGGTGGCCAATGCCGGCAATGCCACGGCGGCGCCGATTACCGATACTTCGCTGGAACTGTGGCAGTCGAGTTTCCGCGTCTTGTCCGAGGGATATTTCCTGCCGTCGCGAGAAGCGTTCCGGGCCATGAAGGCCATGGGCGGCGCCATTGTCTTCGTCGTTTCGAAAAACGCTCTGTCCGCATCGGCGGAAACCTCTGCCTATTCAACCGCCAAGGCCGCCGAACTGCATCTGGCCCGTTGCCTCGCCGTCGAAGGCGCGCCGTTTGGCATCCGCGTCAATGTCGTCAACCCGGACGCCGTGTTGCAAGGCTCGACCATCTGGTCCGGTGAGTGGCGGGCACAGCGGGCGGCGGCCTATAATCTGCCGGTCGATGAGCTGGAGGAATTCTACCGCAAGCGCAGCCTGCTCAAGCGGTCGGTGCTGGCTGAGGATGTGGCTGAAGCGGTGATTTTCCTGGCGGGCGAAAAAGCCTCCAAGTCGACCGGCAACATCCTTAATGTCGATGCGGGCCACGCGCCTTCCTTCACGCGCTAAAACACGGCAAAAAACGATCCGTTGATTTGACTTAATCCAGGGCTTGTGGGTTAATAAGTATGACAACGCGCCGAAATAAGCGGTGGGGATTAAGGAGGACTGAATGGGTTATGTCGCCATCGCCGGTACGCTCCAGGGCATTCCGCAGGATGTCATCACGCGTGACAATGCGCGGCTCATGGAAGCGCACCTGGCTGATTATGACGCGCTGGCAGCCCGGCTTGACCGTATCGGCCTCGATATCGAGGATATTGTCGCCAAGATAATGACGCTTGAAGTTGGCCTGCCGAGCTGGGGGCTGGTGACGGGCGGCACGCGCTTTTCACGCTACCCGCTGGCCGGCGAGCCCAATGATATCTTCGAGAAAATAGAGGATTGCGGCGTTGTCCAGCAACTGGCGGGTCTCACGCCGCGCGTCTCGCTGCATTTCCCGTGGGACAAGGCCGATGATTATGTCGCCCTGCGCCAATATGCCGAAGCCCACGGACTGGGCTTTGACGCTATCAATTCCAATACCTTCCAGGACCAGAAGGACCAGAAGCGTTCGTACAAGTTTGGCTCCCTCAGCCACAGCCATCCGGCCACGCGCCAGCAGGCGATCGAGCATAACCTCGAATGTATTGAGATCGGTCGCAAGCTGGGCTCAAAGGCGTTGACCGTGTGGGTGGGTGATGGCTCCAACTTTCCGGGACAGAGCGAATTCACCGACTCGCTGGAGCGCTATCTCGACTCGATGCGGATCGTTTACGCCAGCCTGCCGGATGACTGGCGGCTGTTCATCGAGCACAAGATGTTCGAACCGGCCTTCTATTCCACGGTCGTGCAGGATTGGGGCACCAGTATCCTGTGCGCGCAGACCCTGGGCGAAAAGGCCCAGTGTCTCGTCGATCTCGGCCACCATGCGCAGGGGGTCAATATCGAGATGATCGTGGCGCGCCTGGCGCAGTTCGGCAAGCTGGGAGGCTTTCATTTCAACGATTCCAAATATGGCGATGACGACCTCGATTCCGGCTCGATCAATCCGTTCCAGCTCTTTCTGGTTTTCAATGAACTGGTCTATGCCGAACAGCGCGCCAAGGGGCGCTTCCGTCCGGCCTATATGATGGACCAGTCGCACAATGTCACCGACCCGATGGAAAGCCTGCTCAATTCGGCGCGGGCCATCGCCGGCGCCTATGCCAAGGCGCTGATCGTCGACCGCGAGGCCCTGAAAGCCTATCAGGCCGATAATGATGTCATCATGGCGCATAATTGCCTGCGTCTGGCGTTTGAAACCGATGTGCGGGCGGCCCTGGCAATGGCGCGGGTACGCAAGGGCGGGGCCATCGACCCGATCGCCTGTTATCGCGCCTCGTCCTATCGCGCGCTCAAGGCCGAGACGCGCAAGTTCGACCCTTACCTGCACGGCGGCATCGTTTAGATATGGACCGCCGCCTGTTTATTGCCGGCGCTGCGGCGGCGCTGACGGCTGGCCGCGCCGTGGCCCAGTCCGTAGGCGAACGGCTCTATTTTAATCCGCTGCGCACCCCTGACGATGTGAAGGGGTTTGTAATGGAAGGCGAAGCGCGGGTCGATTTCGACACCGGCCGGATGCGTTTGCGTAATGCCCGTCCGGCCGCAGACGGGCAGGCGTCGAACTTCGTCTACTGGTGTCCGCAAGTTTTTCCGGATAATGTCGAATTCCGCTGGAATTTCTGGCCGCTGGCAGAACCAGGCTTGTGCATTCTGTTCTTCGCCGCGCAGGGCCTGCTGCCGGATGGCAGCACCGGCTCCCTGTTCGATAAGCGCCTGAAGCCGCGCGCCGGGGTCTATAATCAATATACCCAGTCGGATGTGTCGGCGCTGCAAATGGCCTATTTCCGCCGGCGCTGGCCTTCGGAACGGGCCTTTCATCTGTGTAACCTGCGACGGGCGCCGGGCTTTGAAATGCTGGCCCAAGGTGCTGATCCATTGCCGGACGTGGCGGACGCTACCCTGCCCTACAAGATACGTCTGCAAAAACGCTCGACCGGCATCGATTTCTTTATCAATGATCTGCCGGTCATGAACTGGCGCGGTGGTGGCAAGAACTGGCCGGCGGCCGGTAATGTCGGGTTCCGCCAGATGGCGCCGCTGGTTGCCGCCTATAACGATTTCGAGGTCTGGAAGCTGAATTGATTTACATGACCTGATGCGACGGATTTTTCCGAAATACGCATTAAAAAAATACAGGAGGAGGGACACATGAAATCATCAGCCCGCACACCCATGATTATCGCGGTTTTTGCCGCCGTAGTGGCAGCCTTGAGCGCCTGCGCCGATATCGACCGCATCGGCCAACCTGGGACGCCGTACATCATGCCGAGCGGCGTTGCCGTTAATTCGGTCTATTCGGCCTCCGAAGACAGCAGTTTACCTGCGTCTTTTATAAAAGAACAATCCCGCGCTGCGGAAAAGATGCAGCAACAGAAGGCTGCATCCTTCGGTGCAAAGTAGAGCATCCTTGACCGACGCTTACCGCGATTTCGAGGCATTGAAGCTGGCTTGAATGCGTTCTGAGAACGTGACGGATTCTTCCAAAATACCTATTCAAAACATATCAGGAGGAGGGACACATGAAATCATCAGCCCGCATACCCATGATTATCGCGGTTTTTGCCGCCGTAGTCGCAGCCTTGAGCGCCTGCGCCGATATCGAGCGCATCGGCCAGCCTGGGACGCCCTATACCATGCCTGCCCAGCCGCATGATTCGGCTATTTGGACGTCCTCGGCTAGTTCGACGTCTGATGAAAGCAGTAGCGCGCTGTCAAGTTATCTCAGCGACCGGCAGCACGCCCTCGATAGGCAAGGGGCTGCTTCTGCTGCAAAATAGATTCCCGACCAATATCGCCCTCTTAATCAAAGGAAGGCGCGTCGTGAACTCAATGTTTTATCACCATCGATCAAAATTAAACATTTGCGAGCGGTAAAAATACGACTATCCTGCACTAAATCAAAGCGGCGTCATTAGCCGGCAAGCAGGGATCGCTATTATGACCAAACGCCATTTCAGCAAACGTGATTTTCTAAGCGCCGCGGTAGGGACGGCGGCTTCTGCCGGGATTTTTTCGGCTACCAGTACGCAGGCTGTACCTGAAGAGGCGAAAAGTATGGGGCCTGTGCCGCGCGATTGGATAGATGCTGATACAGGTCATCGCATTGTGCGCCTTTCCAATACCGACCATACCCAGTCGCTCTATTTCAACTTTCCGGCCTATTCGCCGGACAACAGATGGATGGTGATGAACCGACCGGACGGTATCAGTCTGGTGGATATGCAGACGTTTGAGGAAAAGACTCTGTATACCGGCAATCTCGCCGCCTTTCAGACCGGCGCATCGAAAGCTGTCATCTATGCCCGGCCGCGTTCGGCGGACAAGGATAATGCGACTCAGGCGACGAATGACGTCTTTTCCATCGACATCAATACCGGCGCCGTGACGAAAATCGCCGCCGTGGAAAAGGGTTTCGTCACCTCCGTCAATGCCGATGATACGCTTTTGGTCGGCTCCTATGCCTATAAGGATGTGCCGCTGCAACCGGGGCCCAAAGTGGCCGGCACGGACGGCGGCTATAATGCCATCGGTCCCGATGGCAAGCCGATGTCCTTCGCCGCCGCCAAGGAATATCGCATGGCGCAGCGCCTGGCCGCCGATGTGCCGATGGACATTTTCACCATTGATATAAAGACCGGCGCGCGCAAGGTTCTGGTCCATTCCACCGACTGGCTGAACCATATGCAGTTCTCGCCGGCCGATCCGGGACTTCTGATGTATTGCCACGAAGGTCCGTGGCACGAGGTTGACCGCATCTGGACGATCCGGACCGATGGTACGGGCAAGCAATTGATGCACAAACGCGCGATGAATATGGAAATCGCCGGCCATGAGTTTTTCAACTGGGATGGCTCAAAGCTTTTCTACGATTTGCAGACGCCGCGCGGTGAGGATTTCTGGCTGGCCAATATCGATCTCAAAACCGGCAAGCGCATCTGGTATCACATGCAGCGCAACGAATGGTCGGTGCATTTCAATGTCTCAAAGGATGGCACTCTGTTCGCAGGTGATGGAGGCGACGCCGACATGGTGGCCCATGCGCCGGACGGCAAATATATCTACCTGTTCCGCCCGGAGATTATCGAGGATCTCGGCGTCAGCGCGCCTAATGCGGCTGATCTCGTGCGGCCTGGCGTGCTGAGGTCAGAAAAACTGGTCAATATGAAGGATCACGACTATCGGCTGGAGCCGAACCTGCGCTTTTCACCCGATGGCAAATGGCTTATTTTTCACTCCAATATGCATGGTCCTGTCCATACCTATGCCGTAGCCGTCGCGAAGGCATGAAGATTTGATTGAATATGATTATTACGCAGCGCGCTGGTTAATGGCGACAAATTGCTGACGTAATTCAAAATATCGGATAATTTTTATATATTTTATTTTTAGATAATAAAGTCAGATATTTAAGTAAAATTTGATGCTTTCGGCCCCTTATGGGGCGGTGGCCGCAATGTTAACTGTTGGGATGTTATGTGATTTTTTTGTAACGTACGGGTAGGAATTTGATCATTTGTAAGACAAGTATTGCGCAATATCGCGCATCAAGCCTTGACTCATCACGATCAATCAAGACAAATAGACTTATTCGAGCCCAATATATCTTTCGTGAGATAGGGTGGGCTGAAGGGTAAAGGTTTTAAGTATCCGGCCATGGTTAGCGGCAGGGGCAGTGCAAACCGGGACGCAGATCCCGTTTAAACAAGATTTAGGTCAGGCGGCGAAAGCCGCACAGGAGGAATTAAGGTGATACAGACATCCCATCAGGCACGTCGTTTGCGTAATGGAACCGCGTTTGCGCTCGTTGCATTGTTTGCCGGCGCCAGCATGGCTTCGGCACAGACCACAGAAACCACAACCCAGGCCACGCCCCAGGCTCTGCCACAGTCAGCGGACCCCACACTCGTCATTGTTACCGGCCAGCGTGCTTCGCAACGTTCGTCAATCGATCGCAAGAAGCGGGCCAAGACGGCCACCGATTCGATCGTCGCCGAAGATATCGGCCACTTCCCCGACAAAAACGTCAATGAAGCCATTTCGCGCATCGCCGGCGTTTCGCTGGATCGTGGCGATAATGGTGAAGGGCAGGGTTTCTCGCTCCGTGGCCAGGGTATGGAATCAACCCTGGTTGACGTCGACGGTATGAGCACGCTCAATACCAATGGTGCGCTCGCCGGCGGGGCCGGTAGCGCCGATGGCGGCCGTGGCGCCGACTTGCGTGAATTGCCGGCCGACATGGTCAAGAGCATCGATGTGGTTAAAGGCTCGACCGCAGCCATGACCGAAGGTGGCCTGGGCGGCTCCGTGCACATCGAAACGCGTACCGGCCTTGATTTCAAGAAGCCGTTCTTCCAGTTGACCGTCGATCAGCAGATGAACTCCATATCCAAGCAGTGGACTCCGGAATGGAGCGCTGTTTTCGCCCGCCGCTTCCTTGATGGCCGCCTCGGCATGACCGGGAACATCAGCTATTCGGAAACCCAGACGAATGCCGATGCGCAGCAGCCGCAGACTTCAGGTAATGCCGGCCCGTCGCGTCTGGCCGACTTCGATCAATCTGCGGACAAGACCTTCAGCTATGACTCGTCGATCGTCGATCCGACGGCGACTGACGGCAACTTCCGGGTGCTCAATTCGAGTGGTGCGCCCCTGTATGCTTCCGCATCGCCGATCGACATTCTGAATAAATCGGCGGCGGCACAGACCCCGCAGGACTGTTTAACAGCGTTTCCGTCACTGACAACCGCTCAGCTGGCGGCCGTTCCAGCCGGCAGCAATGTGCTTGGTACGGTAGCGAGTTCCGGTGTCAGCGCCAGCAACAACGGCAAGGCCGCGCAAGCCGAGCAGGCCAATGAATTGGCGACCTGTCTGAACCAGTGGAACGATTATGCGCCGTCGCTGATCCGCAGCTTCTCCAAACGGGCCTACGAGCGTCGTATGGCGGCGCAATTGCGCTTCGATTACAGGGTCAATGACGATCTGACACTGTATGTTTCCGGCAATGTTCGTAACCGGACAGTCGATAATCGTGATGATACGCTCAACCTCGGCAGCCCGGCGTACAACCAGGGTACGGTCTGTATCCAGGGAATTTGTAATATCGCCTCTTCGCAACCGACGGTCGCTGCAACGTCGAACGGCTCTGTTACGCCGCGCACTGTCGCGACTGGCCTTGGTTATGGCTTTTACAGCAACGGTCTTTGCGCCCCGACGGTGGCCGGCGCAGGTGCGGCCCAGACGACGATTGGATGTGGCGTCGAAAGCGATATGACCAATGTGGTTGTCGATGATACGCATCACGTGACTTCGTTCACGCTCAACGATGCCAATGTTAATGTCGATGCGATCCATTATCACACGCTGGTCACATCATGGGCAGCGCAGATTGGTGGTCATTACCAGCACGAAAACGTCAAGCTTGACTTCTTCTACGGCGATTCAGGCTCGACTTTCCAGCGCGCGCAACAACGCACCGCGGTCAACTATACCTATGGCTCGGTTGATGCACACATTACACCATCCGGCCTGTGGACCTACGACCTGCCGGCGGGACTTGATATCGGCTCCCTGCCTTATGCAGCTCTGAACTCGGTTACAAGTCGCAGTTCGGCCGTTGCCAATGCCAACCAGGCGGCAGCTCCCGCCTATACAGCGCTTCAGGCCGCGCAATGGGGGACCAATTTCAACGTTACCTGGCGTCCGGTCATGTCGGATGACGGTGAGAAGCAGCTTAAATACGACCTGACCTACGATTTCGAAGGCAAGATTCCGTTCATTCAGGACCTGCAATTTGGTATGCAGGCTCGTAATCACCGCGGCAATGCCTGGTCGGGCGGCGGCTATACGGTCGCGACAGGCACCGGTGTGGTGGGTGACGCCAATTACGTTGCGCCGATAGTTGTGCCGACCGAGAACCTTACCGTTAATTATCGTTCCTGTGCACCGACGGCAACCTCGACCCAATCGTGTCAGTACGGCTATACGCCAAGCTCGATTGTCGGGGCCAATAACAATGCGCTCACCAGCCTGAGCAACCAGCTCTCAGGCACCTATACCTTCACACCGGACCAACTCGCTTCGCTGATCCAGAGCAGCCTCTACAGCCGCGGTTACGACTATCTCGGCGACTATACGGATAAGGGAGATGTCCTGGCCTCATGGCCGCTCATTAATCCCGATACTATCGTCGCCGCGATGCCGGAACAGACTTTTGACTTTAGCTGTATGAAGGTCTGTACCGCCAATGACGGCAAAACTTACGCCCAACCGCACTTCGCCTTCCATGAAAAGACGAACGCGATGTACCTGATGGTCGATTTCGAGCAGAAATTGCCTTGGTATGATATGGTATTCAACGGTAACGTGGGCACCCGTGTGGTCAAGACGGATGTTAATGCGACCGGCTTCCTTACACTGGCGCACACCTCGGTCAATCCCGGCTGGGACCCGGTGCTGAATAATAACAGCGTCACGACCAGCTCGATCGCCATGAATACATCTGTTGAAAGCCACACGACGGATTGGCTGCCCAGCTATAACCTCAATCTGTGGGTTATCCCGAACAAGCTGGTGGCGCGCTACTATTCCGGCCACGTGATTTCGCGTCCGGCGCCGGCGGCCTTGCTGCCTTCCGGCACCTGTACGATCGACGAACGTAATGATGCGGATATCAATGATACTTTGGGCGCCGATGGCACCAATTCCTGCTCGGGCCGCGTTGGTAACCCGGCACTGAAGCCCTATAAGGCGATCAATCACAACGAGTCCCTCGAATGGTATCCATCGAAGGATTTCAATATCTCGGTCGCCTACTTCTATAACAATGTCATCACCGGCAAGCCAATTGCGGCCAACCTGCCGGCCGGCGCTTTCTTCGCCGGCAGCGATGCCAAGGATCCGGTGACAGGGGAGCTCTATGCCAATTATGACTTCAACGTCCCGTCCTATGTGAATGGTCCAGGCGGCTTGCAGCGCGGTATTGAGTTCTCGACAAAGATGGCCTTCACCGCCTTGCCATGGTTGCTCAAATATACCGGTATTGATTACAACTATACCAAGATGAGCACGGCCAACTTCCAGGTGACTCAGGACTTGATTACGGGCGCTTACAATCCGCCTCAATATCAGCGTGCCTTCACCCAGAACGCCGCCCTCTGGTATGATGACGGTCGTTTCAATGCCCGTCTGACCTGGCAAACCCAGGCTGGTTACTTCGATTTCATCTCGTCCTGCTCGAACGCCCTCAACAACTATCCGACCGCCTTCCCGCAGTGCTCAGGCCAGACGATCCGTACGCCCTACAATCCGGGCGGCACGAACTTCCGTGACAAGACCGGCTTCCTGGATATGAAGATGAACTATAAGGTCAATGATAATATCGAGGTCTTCGTCCAGGGCCGTAACATTGGCCGATCGCTGACCTACCGCGAAATCATGCCATATAATACCTATTCGGACGGTGGTCCGACCCTGGAAAATATCTCCTACGGCGGTGCGCGTTGGGAAGTTGGCCTGACCTACCGTAACTAAAAGTCAGTACAGCGTACAAATTAACCGTCGTCCTTTCGAGGACGGCGGTTTTTTTGCGCCTGTTGATTGACAAATGGTGCGTGAAAATGAAAGAAATTGATTAAATAATTTATCTGAGCCGCCGGACTCCCCCCTTCCGCAGCGTTCAAGTCAACAAATACAGAGGGACGTTCAAATGGATACTCACATGACGCGCCGCGGGCTGATGATGCGGACGGCGGCTATGGGGCTAATCGCCTCAGCCGGTATTGCCACAGAAGCGGCCGCCAAAACGAATGCGGCCGCGCCGGCTACGGAAGCCGTCTGGCTCGATCGTATCGCGCCGGCTTTCAGCGAAGGCATGACGTTTGGTGTGCCGTGGCCGCGTGGCGCGGTCAGCGCCAAGGCCGCTTTCACCTTGGGCGATATAGCGGTGCAATCGTGGCCAACTGCCTATTGGCCAGATGGTTCGCTGAAATGGTCAGCTCACGCGGTAGGCCCGCAAACCTCCGCGCCGTCTGCTTATCCGCTAGTCCCAGGTAAGGCGGTTGCACCGGCATCGCCCTTGTCGATCACACAGGGGGAGGGGGCCTTCACAATCACCGCCGGCGATCTGACCTGGACCGTGCCCAAGTCCGGCAAGGCGTTGATCACCTCAGCCACACGCGCCGGTAAACCCGCCGTGGGCGCCGTCACACTTTCCGCCCTGACGCAGAACGCCGCTTCGCTTGAGGAGCAGCCCGATCTGAGGCAGACCACTTTCGAGGGAGAGGTCACCGCCGCCGTACTCGAACAGTCTGGTCCGGTACGCACGGTGATTAAGCTTGACGGTCATCATAGCGACGGCACGCGGCAATGGCTGCCGTTCAGCGTCCGGCTTTATTTCTATGCCGGATCGGACGCCGTGCGTATCGTCCACAGCTTTATCTTCGACGGTGATGAAACGAAGGATTTCATTCATGGTTTGGCGGTGCGGGCGCAGGCGCCGATGGCGGATGAACTGTATAATCGCCATATCCGCTTCTCCGGCCAGGAAAATGGCGTCTGGGGCGAGGCGGTGCGTCCGCTGACCGGCTTGCGCCGCGATCCGGGGAAGGTCGCGCGCGAGGCCCAGATCGCCGGAAAACCCGTCAACGCAGCGGATATTGCGCCCGCTGTCGGCGACAATCTGCCAAATTCACCCTATTGGAACGATTTCACCTGCGCGCAAACAACGCCGGACGGCTACACCATCCGCAAGCGGACAGAACCCGGCCATGCCTTTATCGACTCCGCCGCCGACCATCGCGCCTCAGGCCTGATGTACGCCGGCAGCCCCAAAGGCGGCGTTGCGCTGGGACTGAAGGATTTCTGGCAACGCGCGCCGACCCGACTCGACATCCGTGGCGCCGCCACTGACATGGCCGAACTGACCGCCTGGCTGTGGTCGCCGGATGCGCCTGCCATGGACATCCGGCCATGGCGTCCGGATTGGGGCATGGATACCTATGAAAAGCAGAACGATGGCCTGTTGCTCACCTATGAGGATTTCGAGCCAGGCTGGAATAAGCCCTACGGCATCGCCCGCACCAGCGAGCTGACCCTGTGGGCGCTGGCCGGCACGCCGGAACGCCAGCGCTTCGCCGACATGGCCAAGGTCGTCTCGACGCCGCCGCGCTTGACGGTTACGCCGGAACGCCTGCACCTGGTCGACGGCTTGTTCGGCTCATGGAGCCTGCCGGATTCCTCGACGCCTGTGCGCGCCCTGATCGAAAACCATATTACCTATCAGCTCGACTATTATCTGAAGCAGATCGACGAACGCAAATGGTACGGCTTCTGGAGTTATGGCGATGTCATGCACACCTATGACTCTGACCGGCATGTCTGGCGCTACGATATCGGCGGCTTCGCCTGGGACAATTCCGAACTCCAGACGGACATGATGTTCTGGTACGGCTATCTGCGTTCCGGCCGCGCTGATGTCTTCCGCATGGCAGAAGCAATGACGCGTCATACCAGCGAGGTTGATGTGCTTCATATGGGACCGTACACAGGCTTCGGTACACGTCACGGTGTCCAGCACTGGGCCGATTCCTCCAAGCAGCCGCGCGTCTCCAATGCTGCCTTCAAACGGTTCTACTATTACCTGACGGCCGATGAACGCACCGGTGATCTGATGCGTGATCTCGTCCATTCGGATGAAACCCTCAAGACCGTCTATATCGAACGCAAGGTGGCCACGGCCGGCGGCAGCGGTATCGGCATACGCGATCGCGTGGCCGGTACGGTCGATTGCAGTTTCGGCACCTCATGGGGGTCATTCGTGGCTGCCTGGCTGACCGAGTGGGAGCGCACCGGTGACACGCGCTGGCGCGACCGCATTCTCAATGGCATGAATTCGATTGCCAAACTGAAATATGGCTGGTTCTGCGGCGGCGCGCCCTATGACCTCAAGACCGGCACATTCGTCGGCCCCGGCGACAAGGTGGACGTATCGCACCTCAACGCCGTATTTGGCATTATCGAGATCACCGAGGAACTGCTGACCCTGGTCGATGCGCCGGCCTACAAGAAGGTCTGGCTCGATTACTGCAAATATTACAATGCCTCTCCCGAAGACATCAAAGCCTTCCTCGGCGTGGTCCCGAAGGACCGCAGTTTACGCGACGCGCACTCACGCATCACCGCCTATGCGGCGCGCGAGCTGAACGATCCGAAGCTGGCCGAGCGGGCCTGGCAAGAATTCCTCGAAGGCGATAACCGCCGCTTCCGCACGAAGTTAGAAGCCCGGATGAAGCGCATAGATGGTCCTGACGTTCTTTATCCGGTCGACGAAGATCCGATGATCTCGACAAATGGCGCGGCGCAATGGGGATTGGCGGCGATCGAAAATCTTCAGCTCATCGGTAATTCAGTCGAGACATATGGCGCGAAATACGCTAATTCCTGAAAACAATAATCAGACAATTCAACAGGGCTGTCCATGAAACGTATCCTCACCGCCTTCGCCGCCGGCGCCGTACTCCTTATGGCTTCGGCGCATACAGAAACCTTCGCTGAAACCCTGACGGCCACCGGCAGCCTGCATGCCGACCAGCCGGGACCGCAGATCAGCCGCTATATCTACGGTCAGTTCTCCGAGCACCTCGGACGCGGCATCTATGATGGTGTCTGGGTTGGGGAAGATTCGAAAATAGCCAATGTGCGCGGTATTCGCACCGATGTGGTAACGGCGCTGAAAGCCATCCATGTGCCGGTTATCCGCTGGCCGGGCGGGTGTTTCGCCGATGAATACCACTGGCGCGATGGCATCGGCCCGCGTGACCAGCGCCCGGTGCGCAAGAACAACTGGTGGGCCGGTTCGGACGAAAGCAACGCTTTCGGCACCCATGAATTCATGGATTTTGTCGGACAGGTGGGCGCCGATCCTTACATTTCGATCAATGTCGGTTCCTCCAACCCGACCGAGATGCGCGAATGGATCGAATATATGACGTCTTCGGGTGACGACACCCTGGCCCAGGAACGCCGCAAGAATGGCCAGGATAAGCCCTGGAAGACGCCGATCGTTGGTTTCGGCAACGAGGCCTGGGGCTGTGGCGGCCAGATGACGCCGGAATTCTATTCCAACGAACTGCGCCGCTATTCCGGATTCTATCACCGCAGCGACGACAATCCGACCATACGCGTGGCTTCGGGCGCCAATTCGGATGACACCAACTGGACCGACGTGGTGATGAAGAACGCCGGCAAGCAGATCGACGCCCTGTCGCTGCATTACTACACCCTGCCGACCGGCAAGTGGGACAAGAAGGGCGCCTCGACCGGCTTCGACACCCAGGCCTGGGCCGATACCTTTGCTGCCACGCTCAAGATGGACAAACTGATCAGCGATCATTCGGCGGTCATGGATACCTATGATCCGAAGAAGCGCGTCGGCCTGTTCGTCGATGAATGGGGTACCTGGTACGATGTGGAGCCCGGCACCAATCCGGGGCATCTGTATCAGCTCAATACCCTGCGCGACGGCGTGCTGGCGGCGGTCAATTTCAACATCTTCCATCACCATGCCGATCGGGTCAAGCTGACGGCCATCGCCCAGACGATCAATGTTCTGCAAGCCATGATCCTGACGGAAGGCGACAAGATCGCCCTGACCCCGACCTATTACGCCTACCAGATGTACGTGCCCTTCCAGGACGCGACTGAACTGCCGCTCGACGTGACGGCACCGACCTTCACCCAGGGCGACAAGACCCTGCCGGCGTTTAATCTTTCGGCGGCCCGCGGCAAGGATGGCAAGGTCTATATCGGTCTGGCCGGCATCGACCCGAAGGACGCGGTCAACCTGACGATTGATCTGGGCGGCCTGAAAGTATCGAAGGTGTCCGGACAGGTGATGACGGCCGATAAGATGGATGCCATGAACGCCATTGGCCAGCCGGCAACCGTAAAGCCGGTCGATTTCAAGGGCGCGAAAATCGCTGGCGGCAAGCTGACTGTCACCTTGCCGGCGAAATCGGTCGTGGTGCTGGCCCTGCAATGACGGATGCGCCATCGCCCCGCATTATAGCGCTATCGCAAGGCGGGGCGAACGCACTCGAAGGCGCGTGGCCCGACCGCAAGCTGGCGGAGGTCACCCGCGCCGAATTGTGGGCTTTCGATGTGGTGCAGCCGAAAGGACGGGTGCTGATCTGCGCGGGCGGCGGCTATCTCCAGCTCATGACCGACCGCGAGGGCGTCGAGGTGGCGGCATGGCTCAATGCCAATGGCTATAGCGCCTATGTGCTGATCCATCGTCTGCCAGGCGCTTCTGATAGTCAGGGCGGTGTTTGGCCGGCGGATATCGCGCTTGCGGATGGTTTGGCGGCACTGGAACAGATCGGTGACGGGCCTCTGTTCCTGATGGGCCTGTCATCGGGCGGTCATCTGGCGGGCGCGCTGGCCTGTCAGTCCCGGGTGAAGGTGGCGGGCGTCATCATCGCCTATGCGCCGATCAATGCCAATCACCGCGATTACAAGGCGCCGAAAGGCAAACCGGACTACCCGCCTGTCGAGAAACAGGCCTTTTATGACGCCTGGCCGATCGGCATTGGGGCTGAACCGCACGGTGTGCCTGCCTGTCCGGTCTTTCTCGCCTATGCCCTGCATGACACATCCGTGCCGGTTGAACACGCGCTTAACTTCATATTGACGGCGCGCGACGCTGGTCTGGACCTCGACGCCCATATTTTTGGCCAGGCACCGCACGGCTTCGCCCTGCGCGAAAAGGCAGGTACCCACGCCGCCTGGTCCGATCTGGCGCTGCAATGGATGACCGCAAAAACTATCTGACGCTGAAATCGTAGCGCGTTTCCGATTGCCAGGTGTCGCCGGGACGCAAGACGGTTGACGGGAAATCGGCATGATGCGGGCTGTCGGGAAAGTGCTGGGTTTCCAGCGCGATACCGGCGCCGGCCGGCAATGGGTGGTGATCGGCATCGATCAATGAGCCATCGAAGCCGCTTGCCGTATAGACGACCAGTCCGGGCTCGGTGGTCGAGACGGTCAGGGTACGGCCGCTTTTTGGATCATGCAGCACCGCCGCCTGTTTACCATCCAGCACGAAGGTATCATCGAGCGTCCGGCCGCCATCGCCGATTGGGCGGGGCTTTCTCCAGTCGTACTTTGCACCCTCAACCGGCGCCAATTCGCCGGTTGGCAAGCGTGATCGGTCGACCGGCAGGTGATGGGTGGCGTTCAGCCGCAGGGTCTGGCTGTAAATATCTCCGGTGCCTGCCAGATTGAAATAGGCATGGTGTGTCAGGGTGATAACGGTCGGTTTCGTCGTGCGCGCCGTGTAAGCCAGGGTCAGGTGATTTTTCACCAGGGTGTAGCGCACGGTGACGCCCAGGGCACCGGGAAAACCGTTATCGCCATCCGGACTGACCAGAGACAGCTCGACGCCGCAGGAATCCCGCAGGGGCATGACCGACCATAGGCGGCTGCCGAAGCTTTTCGCGCCGCCGTGCATGGTGACGCCCCGCGCATTGCCGGGCAGGGGATGGAACTGGCCGTCAAGCGTGACGCCGCCGCCGCCCAGGCGATTGGCGTAGCGGCCGATCAGGCTGGAAAAATTGTCACGCTGTTCATAGGCGGCGAGATTTTCGAGGTTACGCACCACATTGACGCGATGGCCGGTGCGATCGGGCGCATCGATATCATGAATGATGCCGCCGAGGCTGAGGACGGTGACGGCCAGATCGCCATCTTCGAAACGGTAGGCGCGGACCTTTTCGCCGGATGCCGTGACACCGAAGTCAGACATCGAACGCGTGCAGTGGGCGTGCACAGCGCCGGTCAGGGCAAGCCAGCCAAGGCAGGCGGTAGCAATGAATCGCATCATGAGCGAATTTGACGCCTTTCACCGCACGCCGTCAATATCAGGCAAAAAAGCGGCCGTTTTGCGGAAGGGGCAAAACGGCCAATGTTCCATTCAGGGAAAGAGGAACGAAGAACAGCGGGAGATCCTTTTGTATAAAAAAGTATGACAATCGTCAATATCAAAATGATCGATATTGAAGAATTAAACGCATTTTTGAGCAAATATGATTATTCTGATTGGGCTGTGAACGTGGCCTTGCCGGATGTCAAACTCGGTGCGCTGGCGGTGACGGTGATCGCGCCGTGGGTGTCCTTGGCGCGAACCATGATCAGAGCCTGGCCGTTCCAGCTATTGCGTTCCGGCGAAGCGAAGGCGGTGTGGTCGGTCGGGTCGCCATTATCCATGGCGGCCAGTTGACCGGCGCCCGCCACGGTCACCGAAAGCGGTACGGCGGCGTTCGGCACCACCACGCCCTTGGCGTCAACCACCTCGGCGCGGACAAAGCCGATATGGTCGAAGCCTGGCGTCAGGGTTTTAGTTTCCGCCACCAGACGCACCGCCGCGGGCGCGCCGGCGGTTCGGAGGGTGTTTTCAGCGACCTGCTTTCCGGCGGCATTATAGGCCACGGCCCTGAGTGTACCCGGCGCGTAATCCACGGTCCAGACCCGCGCCGAGGCGTCGGCATTGATCGGCTTGCGGCCCAGTGACTTGCCGTTCAGAAAGAGTTCAGCCTCAGGCGCGTTGGAATAGACCTCAACCGTTTCGCTGTGCGCCTCGGTATTGGCGGGTGTCCAGTCAGCGAAGGCGCCGGGCGTGGCGCGGCTGGCAGCTTGTGTGACTTCGGCGCCGACGGCCCCGGCATTGTCCTTGGTTCTGGCGACGCGGCGGGCCATGCCGATAACTGGCGTCTCCGACCACCAGGACGCGCGTTCCAGTCCGATCGGCTTGATCACGCCATCCCGATCGATCAGGCCGGATGGATTTGAGATATAGGGCCAGCCGGCGCGGTCGGCCTCACCAAGGTAATCTATGCCGGTCCACAGGAACATGCCGCTATAGGCAGGGTTGTCGCGCACCGCCACCCATGGGCCACGATCCTTGGTGTTTTCGGTGCCGATGATCTTGCGTTGCGGATTATCGGCATGGGCCTTGGCCAGTTCATTTTCGCGGTAGTTCTGCCCGACGACATCGAGCATGTCCGCCAGGCCATTATCATAATCATGGCTGACATTGGGGCGGAACAACGCCTGGGTGACAGGCCGCGACGGATCTTCGGCATGGAAGACATCGCGCAGGCGGCCAAGCGTCGCCTTGGCGCTGGTGGCGTCGGGGGTGTCGTGGATTTCATTACCCATCGACCAGATGACAACGGAAGGATGATTGCGGTCGCGGCGGACGAAATCGCCGGCATCCTCAGACGACCAGTCGCTGAAGAACTGGTGGTAGTCCTGCGGATTCTTGGCCACCGTCCACATATCAAAGGCTTCATCCATAACGATAAATCCCATGCGGTCGCACAGATCGAGGAATTCCGGACTGAACGGATGGTGCGCCGTGCGGATGGCGTTGACGCCGAGACTCTTAAGGATGGTCAGGCGTCGCTCATAAACCGACAGCGGCACTGCCATACCGAAAGCGCCGCCATCGGCATGAATGGCCACGCCCTTGAGCTTAAGATTGCGGCCATTGAGCCAGAATCCGGAGGCCGCTTCGAAGCGCGCCTCGCGGATGCCGAAGGTCTGCGCCGTTTCATCGAGTGTCTCCTTGCCGGAGACGATACGCAGACGAGCGGTGTACAAAGCCGGATCATCGAGGTTCCACAGATGAGGGCGCGCCAGCGTGCCCGCCAGCTTCAGATCGCCGGACTGACCGGCGGCAAGGGTGATGGGATCGCTTTTGAGCATGGCGGCGATCTTGCCGTCCGGGCCGGTCAAGGTGGCTTCGGCATAAACCTCACGCGCCGAGCCGGATTGATTTTCCGTGCTGACCTCAAGGGCAATACCGGCCTGTTCGGCGCTGACCGTGGGGGTGGTGATAAAGACACCGTCGCTGGCGATATGGATGTCATTTCGCGTGATCAGGTGGACGTGGCGATAGATGCCGCCGCCGGCATACCAGCGCGACGCCGGCTGGGAAGAGGTATCGGCGCGCACCGAGATGACGTTATCGCCGTCTTTCAGGTAGGGCGTCAGGTCATATTCGAAAGTGGTATAGCCCGATGGGCGGAAACCGAGGTGATGGCCATTGATCCAAACGCCGGAGCGTTCCATCACGCCATCGAAGCGCACGGATACGCGTTGGCTTTCGGGACGGGTGAAATGCTTGCGATACCACACCACGCCGGTCGGCAGCCAGCCGCCGGAACCGTTAGAGGGCGCGGCCTGGTCAAACGGTCCGCTGATTGCCCAGTCATTGGGCAGGTCGACCTTGGTCCAGCCGGCATCATCCACCTTGATTTGCGAAGCGGCCCCGCTATCGCCCTTGTGGTACAGCCAGCCGGCGTCGAAATTTTCGGTAGCGGCGCTTGCCATGCCCGCCCAGAAAAGAACGGCGGCCGCGGCGCCTGTCAGCCAGAGTTTACGCATTCGTCCAACCCCTGTGAAATTATGATTGCGGTGAGTCTTAACCACGGCTCCAGCCATCGGCAAGGCGAATATGCACCATTGTGCGTAAATGTGATTGAATTTGACCAAAATTGCCGATGTCCTCTTGCGCTTTGGCAAGGCTGCGCTAAACATCACTGATAAATAAGAGCGCACCGGACGGGGAGCGGGCGCGGGGAAACGTTCAGGATTTGCCATGACGACGCGTTCACGCCGCCTTCTCCTCACCCTGACAGTTATGTCAGGCCTGGCTTTTGCGTTCGCAGGCAGCGGCCATGCCGCCCCCGCCGATGGGCTTCTGTTTTCTTTATCGGGCGATAAGGGGCTTCAGGCAGACGTGGCCGCAGGTGAGGCAGGACCGGTATTCGCCACGCCGGTGCGCGAAACCGATGGCGTGACCGGCAAGGGTCTGGCCTTCGATGGCGGCTTGTCGCTGGCCTGGCCGGCCGCGGGCAACATCTATGCCCAGCGCGGCACGATCTCCTTCTTTTTCCGACCGCGCACCCCTTTGGGGCGCACACCGTTTCCGCTGTTCCGCGTCGCCAGCGCTGACGGCACGAGCTGGGACATGCAGTTCCTGCGCATCGACTGGAACGGTCATGGTCTTGATGCCTTCGTCACCGATATCGGACTGGCGCGCACCCGCGTGTCCTATCGCATGGATACGATTCCGGCGGCCGATCAATGGGTCAATGTCACCTTTGCCTGGGATGAGACGGAAGGCGTCAAGCTGTGGATCGACGGCAAGCTTGTGGCGCAAAAAACCGCGAAAGCTGTGTACGATCAGGGCCTGTGGGGCTTTGGGCCATTCCAGCGCATCGTCGCGCCCTGGCAGGTCCATTCGCTCTATAATTACAAGCGTACCGGCGATCTCGATGAACTGCTTATCTACGATCACATGGTGAGTGATGCGGATGCTGCGGCGCTGGCGGCGCATCAGATACCACAGGCAGCGCAGCAGAGCGCATTGTTTGATAACCCCAAGGTCCGCGACGACTGGTATATGCGCTATGGCTGGAACCGGCCGGATGATGCGCCGCTCTATCTGTCCGATCCGGTCACGGCCATCCGCAAGGTCGAATTCAGCAATACGCGCGACCTGAAGGAAAAGAATTTCAAGGGCGCCGACGGTATTCGCGAAACCACCTGGCCCGGCGTCTACAACCGCTCGCGCCTGCCGGGCCGCCATGATTATTTCGAATTGCCGGACTGGAATGTCTATTCAGGCGGCGGCAAGACCTACACGCTCACTCTGCCGGACGAGCCGTGGAACCATGTGGAAATCAACGGTCCTGCCTATGGCGAGGTCAGGCGCACGGCCGGGGACGGTCAAGGCCTGCTGTTTAGCCGCCCGCAGGGACAGGAGCGTACCTCGAATACCCTGAAAAGCGCGTTGCACGGCGGTGAAATCACCTTCGTCAACACGGCGCAGGAAGCGCCGATCGAGGAAATAGCCGCCTATGATATTCAGGCAGGAGTGGTGCCTGATGGCTATGCCACCCTTAGCTATGCGGTCGATGCCCAGGCCGATCCCGGCTTCTATCCGGCGCTTGACGGCTTGCGCGATCATATCGATGGCCGCTATCTGCCAGCCGAGCGCTCAGAAGTGGTGGCCCTACCGAAGGGTGCGCCACGCCGGCCGGAGACGGGTAACAGCGCGACCGTTTTGCCGATCGTGCATGTGCTGATCCCCGGCGATTTCCGTTCGCCCCTGCCGGGCAGTCCGCCGACGCGGTTCTCCTATGGTTGGGAAAATCTCAACGCCGGGCTGGACGGCATCGCTATAGATTTGCCGGCGCTGAACTTGCCGGCAACGCACAAAGGTCTGATTCCGCTCAATCTCCGCATCAAGGACCCGACCTGGTCCGACCGTGATTTGATGGATGTCAATGTCTCGGTGAAACCCGGCGAGGCGCGAACCCTGTGGCTCGATACGCGCGACCGCTTGCTGCCGGCCGGCACCAATATCTACCTGACCATCGCCGCCGCATCCGGTGGTTTTGACGCAAAAGCACTGGACGGCATGCAGGTACGGCTGGTCTTCAAATCCGCTGATGCGGCCAAGCCAGAACACATAGCTGACCGGCTGGAACAGGCGCGCGATAATCTGTCTTTTCTGGTCGAGGAACAACCCAATATCCGCCTCTATCCTTTGTGGGACCGGTTCGAGCGTGATATCTCGGACGTTCTGCGGGTCGATCCGGAAAATAAGGATGCGCGCGCTTACTGGGTCGAGAAAAATCCGGAACAGCCCTATGGGCCATACAAACAAGCGACACCGCCGGCGGGTGTGCCGCTATGGGCCTTTCGCCAGAGTGAAGACCTGAAGCTTTACCGTCAGTTCGCGGACTGGTGGATCGATAACCGTCAGCTAGAAAATGGCGAATTTGGCGGCGGCCTGTCCGATGATACCGATCTCGTCAACCAGTGGGTGCCGCTGGCCCTGATGGGCGTTGAACCGGCGAAGATCATCAAATCACAAGAGGCGGTCACTGACGCCACCTTCGCCAATGGCATGTGGACCGGGGGCTTGAGCCGCATCCGCGCCGACGAATTGCATTCCTATGAGGAGGGGATCAACGCGGTGGCGCAGTCGATGCAGATCGACTGGGGCAATCCGCAAGCCATTGAGCGCGGCATGGCGGTGGCGCGTGAATATCCACGCCTGATTGAAGCCAATCCGGCAGGGCATCTGCACTTTGTTTCGAGCTATTATTCCGGCAGCGATATCGACCGCGATGACGGGCTGGGCGCTCAGAAGCCGGACAGCCTGCTGGTGACTCATCCAGGTCTGTTGCTCGTCGATTACAATGGTAATCCGCAGACGAAAGCGCTGCTGCTGGGCCTGCTCGATGGCTGGCTGGCCCACGGCGAACAGACCGCCAAAGGCTGGAACTTCCCGGCCAATATCGACTGGCAGACCGATAAGGGGTCTGGTCGCGGGGTCGATGTCGCCGCCCATGACTTCTGGGCCGCCTATAGCTGGACCGGCGATGATAAATATCTGCGTCCTGTAGATGGCGCGTTACCGGGCAATCTGTCCGAGTTAAGTAATCTCAATGCGGATGTACTAGCTCAGGTGCCGGGTGGCGCAGCCCTGGCGCAAAAAATCTCCGATGGCGCCGATAAGGCGGGCGGGGGCGCCATTGACCGTAATCTCGGCGGCGCCACGGCCGCGCAGTTTGCATGCTTCATCAGGTGGCAGCAGACCGGCGACAATGCCATAGTGGCCGATCTTTACGGTGAGGAAATCGAGGCTGTCACCCAGCGGATGCCGGTCCTGACAACGGCGGAATTGTGGGTCGATCGCGTCAGCGTGCCGAGCGATCTGCTGCAACGCACCCGACTCGGCGGCGTGGCGCACCGGCGCATGGCCTTCTATCCGGGCAATCTGGTAAGCTGGCGCTTTTCATCAGGTGATGCGCCCGTTGATGGTGAAAATGTCGCCATCCTGATTCCGAAGGGCGATCCCAGGGCCTTCAGCATTATCGCCTATAACCTGACGGATAAGCCCGTCACCGCCCATATGACAGGTGCGCAGCTGGCGGCGGGTATGTGGCATATGACGGGCGATGGCGAGGCGCGTGATGTGCGGCTGGAACGCGGGCGAACGATTGATCTCACCCTGCCGCCGCACCGGCAGGTCCATTTCGATATGACCCTGAAAACAGCGGGCGATGATCCGTCAACGCGTCCTGATATCGGCCTGTCTGCCGCCGACCTGACGGTGAATGACAATCAGCTGACCATTACTGTGCATAGTCTGGGCGCAAAACCTACACCGGCCGGGACGGTCTTGATAGAGGACGCGGCAGGCAACAGTCTGGCCAGCCTGCCTTTCCCTGGTCTGGCCGCACCGCTCGATCTGACGCCCAAAACGGCCACTGTCTCGATCATGTTGTCCGCGGCGCTACGGACGAAAGCGACGCATGTGCACCTGACGCTTGAAGGTGAACCGGCTGAAGTCAGTGAAGATAATAACAGCGTGCCTTGGACGGGGTTGTAGTACTTAGTCGTTTATAAAAAACAAAGGGGGTTCCCATGGTATCGGTTCGTAGATGGCATATGGCGGTCGGGTTGGTGTGCCTGATGGCGGTGACGGGCGTTGGCGTCAGTAAAGCACAAACAAACGTGCCGGACAGTAACCTGGCGGCGGACGACACGACGTCGCAAACCGTGACCGTATTTGGCAAGAAACGCGAAAGCGGCGATCCAACCATTACCCATATCGAAACCCATGATGCCGATTCCTGCGGTTTCATGAACAATTACGATCCTGCCAATGAGAAGATAGTTCAGGATTATCTCAAATCCTTTTATGGCGACTATACCTCGACCACGGCCGGTTCGATGAATGACAGTTCCGGCGCCAATGAAGCGGGCGTACGCTTCAAGGACAATTCGCCGTTCGGCAATGCGTCAGAGGAAAACGCTGCTGATCATAATGCCCTGCCCGGAATGCAGGTAGGGGACACGGATAATAATGGCCGGCCAATTGACGGCGCCGGTAGTAGCGCTTGTGGCCCTGGCGACAAGGCGTTCGCGGCGGGTCGCAGCTATATCGCCCGCACCGACACATCGCTGAAAGTGGCCTTTGCCGCTTTCGATGCGCGAGACTATTCCAAGGCTCTGGACCTGTTCCGCAAGTCCTACAGCAAGATGGGTTACGATTCCGCCGCCCTGATGGAAGGCAAGATGTATCTGGCGGGCATGGGCACGAAACGGGATACATCCCAGGCGATCGTCTGGCTACGCAAGGTGACAGAAGCGCGTTTCGAGCCCCGTGATGTTTTGCGTTTCAATCCCGACGATCCGACCTATATGAATACGCGCATTGATGCGGCGATGACCCTTGCCAAGATTTATATGACGGGCTTAGGTGTACCGCGAGATGCGGCGGAGGCTAAGCGCTGGTATGTGAAGGCGGACAGCTTCGGATATATGCCGGCCACTCATACCGTCGGGCAGATTTATGAATATGGCTATGCGGGTGAAAAGGCTAAATCCAAAGCCCTGTCTTATTATAAGAAAGCCGCGACGGCCGGCTATGCCCCGTCAATGTACGGTTTGGGCGAACTTTATCTAAGTGGTGAAGATGGCGTCCCGGAAGATTCGAAACTAGGCGCGCAATGGTTACTGGAGGCAGCGAAGCGCGGTCATGTCGACGCGCTCTATGCCGTTGGTAATATGTACGATCTTGGCGATGTTTTGCCGCATGACGCGCAAAAGGCGGTAGTTTATTACAAGGAGGCGGCGCTCAAGGGGCAACCCGATGCTGAGGACGCCATCGGTCTTATGTTCTATACTGGCGAAGTTGTAAGCCAGGATCTGGTAATGGCGCGCAAATGGTTTGACCTGGCCGCCCGGCAGGGGCAGCCGGATGCCATGTACAATCTTGGCGCCATGCTGGCCAACGGGCAGGGCGGCGAGAAAAACATGATGCTGGCCTATGTCTGGCTGAAACTGGCACAGGAGACCGGTATGGATAAGGCCGCAGCGGCTGCGACGGCGGTTGAACCAAAACTTTCTGCCAGTGACCGCGCGAAAGCCGAAGCGATTCTGAACCCTGCGCCTAAAGCGGTTGGCTAGCTTACGGCGCGCCGAACGGATTATCTGTCCGGAAGGGGGAGGCTGGCAGCCCGTCGCCATTTATAAGATTGGGCTGTGCGCCTTCGTCCCAGGCAAATCGCACATGCACCGGTGCGGCGACGTGCGGGCTTGAAACGATGATGCGATCACCATCGATCGTGGCCCTGGCGGCATAATAGACGCCATCCGGACCCGCAATTGTAAACCAGTCCGGCGTCTTTTTGTCTCGGGTTGTGAGGCCTTGGGCGTGATCAAAACGCAGAATGGCCTTATCGGCGTCGAAACGGACAGCGGCGAAAACGGGGCCCCAGGTCGCCAGACCCGTCTGACCATAATCACGGCTCAAGGCCAGATTGGCCAGGCGTTCGCCGACCGTCTTCTTGTCGCGCGGATGAATATCGAACAGGTCGTCGACGAGATCCGTGGTCACGACCATGCCGGTTTTGGGTAGGCGCAGGGCCGCCGACTGCGCTTCCCATATGACTGGTTCGGATTGGGAAGAGACGACCGTTGTATTGAAATGCAGGTGGTAGAGATAGGGGGCGATCTGCACGTAATATACCGGAAACATCTGGCCCCACTGAGCCCGCCAGCCATCGACCAGGGCCGTCATCTTGTCAGCATAGATAGAACCGTCAACCACATCGATCAGGTTGCTTTCGCCCTGATACCAGATCAGGCCCTTAATCCGGTAAGGCACAAGTGGCGCGACCATGGCATTGTAAAGCGTGGACAATTTAGTCCCGTCAATTTGCTTACCCGGCGTCTTCGCGGCTTCGGCGTAGGCGGTCAGTGTGGGCACTGTGGCAAAGGCCTGGCCAGGCGTCCACAGTTCGATACGCGTGCCGCCCCAGGTGGAATCGATCATGCCCACAGGCGTGGCCAGGCTTGCTTGCAGTTTGCGGCCAAAAAAGTAACCGGCCGCTGAAAACTTGCTGGCCTCCAGCGAGGTGGGGTCGCAGCGCACCCATTCGCCTTCCACGTCCTCGGCCGGCGTATCGCTGCGTGCGCGCTTAACCTTGAAGAGGCGCAGATCAGGATGATCGGCGGCGGCCAGTTCGGATTCGGCATTAAAGGTTGGCTTTTGGCCGGGCTGGTCGCCGACCGGCTTTTCCATATTTGACTGTCCGGAGGCCAGCCAGACTTCGCCGACCAGTACATCCCTGACATCTAAAGTACTATGCGCGCCAGATACTTTCATTTCCTGGGGCGTGTCCGATCGCTCAACGGGTGTGAGCGTAATCTGCCAGTGACCGTTACTGCCGGCACGGATGTGTCTGACCTGTTTGGCGAAACGAACCGTGATTGTCTCGCCTGGATCTGCCCAGCCCCAGACCGGCAAGGGCTGGCCTGCTTGCAACACCATATGATCGGAAAGAATGTGAGGGAGGCGAACCTCTGCGTATCCGACCGCCGGCGCGAGGCAGGCCACAACTGCGGTGATGAGGGTGATTTTGTATGGCTTGATGGCCATGGGCTATGTTTCCGCTTGTTTTAAATTGATCATTTTCGATCAAAGTATAGGCAAAAATGACGGGTCAGTGCCACTACTTTGTATTGATAAACATGCCGCCATCCCGACAGAGAACGCAGATCCGCGACTTTTTTACAACAAACTCAAATCTATATGCTTATTTGTCGATAGTTCGATGGGAGTGCGACGGATTATAGTCTGGTATGCGTGAAGTCAAATGCGTACATGATCAACAAATTTCAATCAAACGGCCATATCTATGACCCAGCCTCCTTTCCGTTCACGTTACCGCTTTTCGCATGGCTCGTCTTTGAGCGCCGTCAGTATGGCGGCCATTCTGACAGTCCTGACGCCGAACGGATATGCTCATGCGCAAACGGCACCCGTGCCGCCGGCACAGAAGCCCGTGGGCAAGCCGGCTGGCCAGACTCAGGCACCGGTGGCAAATGCCGCGCCCACGTCATCCGGCAGCACCGAAGGCGCCGGAAGTGATGAAACCACCACCATTACCGTGACGGCCCAGAAGCCGGCCATCCAGCACAAGGTCGACCGTGACGTCTATGACGTGACGCAAGACCCGGATGCCGCCACCGGCACGGCCAGCGACGTCATGAACAATATCCCCGCTGTGACGGTCGATTCCGATGGCACGGTATCGCTCCGTGGCAATTCAAATGTCCAGGTCTATGTCAACGGCAAGCCCAACGCCCAGATGCAGGGAGACAATCGCGGCCCGCAATTGCAAAGCATGTCGGCTGACGATATCGACTCAATCGAGGTCATGACCAATCCGTCGGCGGCGTTCGGTTCCGATACCGGCGGTGGCATCATCAATCTGGTGTTGAAGAAGGGTCGCCACATCAAGCCGAAGACATCGGTCAATCTCAACCTGGGTAATGAAGGGCGCAGCGGAATCGGCTTCCGCTCTGGCACCAATATCGGCAAGCTTACGCTCAATGGCAGCGTGAATATCCGCAATGACAGCCGCAAGTCCGGTTCATACAGCGACCGTACGCGCATCGATCCGCTAACCGGCGCCACACGCCGCAGCACCCAGGATAATCTCAGCAATACGCGCAACACCAATATATCCGCCAATCTCACCGGCGATTATGACCTGACCGATAATGACACCCTGACCGGCGAACTGAACTATTCCCGGCGTACCCAATCCGGCTATACGGCGACGGAATATAATGATCTGGATGCCGCCGGTAATATCATCTCCGATAATGCGCAGGTGGGTGGGAATGGCGGACATGCCAATAATTCCGGGGCCAAACTGACCTGGGACCATCGTGGCGCCGGCATGGATGGCGAAGACTTCAAGATGCAGGTGGCGCACAGCCAGTCCGATCAGGCCAATGACCGCGATTATCAGCAAATTTATCACCTGCCGCAACGCGACCCGTCGCTCTATGCCACGGCGAACACAAACCGTAACAGTATCGACGATTTCAGCGGTGACTGGACCCACCCGATGAAGAACGATACCCAGATACAGGCGGGCTGGGATATTCAGAGAACCCAGAGCGATGCCTATAATTACCGCTCGCTCAACCATGGCGAAGGCACGCCTGAGCTACCCAATCCGACCTATACCAACCAGTTCAATGTCGACCAGACGATCTCAGCCGCCTATCTCACCTATCAGAAGGCCTGGGGCAAGTTGAGTATCCAGGGGGGTATGCGAGTCGAAAACCTGCATGAAGTGCTTGATCAGGTGACTTCTGACATCCAGGCGAAAATCGATTATGTCACCTGGAGCCCCAGCCTGTTCGCCATGTACAACCTGACGGACAAGGATCGCCTCAAGGCCAGCTACAGCCACAAGATCGTGCGGCCGGGCGCCAATCTGCTTAATCCGTTCATACGCTATGGCGATGCTCAGAATGTCAGTTCCGGTAATCCCTATCTTGATCCGGAGCAGGTCGAAAATTTCGAGGTCGAATACGACCATACCACCCAGGCGCTGAACTATTCCGGCACATTGTTCTACAAGACGACGCGGGATAATTTCGCCCAGGTATCGACCTTCCTGCCCAACCAGCCGGATGTGTTGCTGACGACGAGCGCTAATTCCGGATCGCGCAAAGATACCGGCTTTCAAGCCTCGATCAATGGCAATATCGAGAAAAAGTTCTTTTACAGCCTAAGTGGCGTGTTGGGTTATGCCGTTTCGGATTCCACCGACTTTATTACCCATCTTCCGGTTCACCGCGAGAGCGGTAATTCCAGTGCCAAACTACGGGCAAGCTACAAGCCGGATAATCGTAATTCCTTCGTCATCAGCACGCAGTACCGTGGGCGTCAACTGACGACCCAGGGTTATGTCACCGGCACGACCGTGCTTAACCTGTCTTACCAGCGGCAACTTATTCCGCAAAAACTGGTGCTCGATATCAATGGCCGCGATGTGTTGAGCAGCGAAACCCCGCGCACCATTACAGATACCAGCAATGTCCAGGGGATCAGCGAACGCTACGATTTTGGCGCCACCTTTATGGTGGGCCTGCGCTATACCTTCGGCCCGGTGGCCGCGCAACGCCCCGCAGGTGACAGGCCCAGGGACGGCCAATGGCAGGGTCGCGGCGGCCGTGGCGGTGGTGGTCGTGGCGGTGGCGGTGGCGGCGGTTTCGGTGGCGGCGATGACGGCGGCGGTCAATAGAACCTTCAGGGCATTGTAACCTGCCAGCCACCGCCCAGCGCCAGGAATAACTGAACCTGATCGGCGGATACCTTCGCATCCGCATTGGCCAATATTTGATCCGTCTGCACAATCTGACGGCGGGCGTCCAGAACGGGTGCGATACCTACGCGTCCGGCCTTTTGCAGCTTTTGTGTTTCTGACAAAGCCTGAACGGCGTGGTTGTGCGCGGCTTGCAGTTCGGTGCGCTGGTCGAGGTCGCGGGCATAGGTATTGAGCGCGGTTTCGGTCTCACGCAGGGCGGTCAGGACCGCGCCATCGAATTTCGCTTCGGCTTCATCGATCTGGGTGTCGGCAGCGGCGATGCCGGCCTTGGCTCGTTTGCGATTGGGGAACTCCCAGCTGATCAGCGGTCCCAGGCCATATTTCATTGTGTCGTAACGCAGAAAGTCGCTGGCCAGTCCGACAGAACCGATCGAAGCGCCCAGTTTGATATGCGGATAAAGCGCGGCATTGGCGACGCCGGCCCGAGAGGTGGCGGCCTTCAGTTCGGCTTCACGGGCGCGCACATCCGGGCGGCGCTTCAGCAGGGCGTCGCCGTCGCCGATCGGAATCGGTTGTGACAGTTTTGGCAAGGTATTGCAGGTACCTAAATCTGCGGGCAGTTCGGCGGGGGCGCGGCCCGTCAAGGCCGCCAGCCGGTACAGCGCGGCTTGATGGGCGGCCAGCAGGGCGGGCAGGGCGGCGCGGGTCTGGGCCTCCTGACCGTTGGAGCGAGTGACATCTGAAACACCGCCGCGACCGGCCCTGACCAGCCGGCGGGTCAGTTCGGAGCTCTCGCCCTGAAGCGCCAGGGCCGTCTTGGCGATATCGATCTGCCGACCGGTGGCGCAGGTATCCAGCCAGGCGCGCGTGGTTTCGGCGACGACGCTGACCCGCACGGCGTCGTATGCGGCCTGCGCGGCGCTGACATCGGAATGGGCGGCATCAATGGCCGATTTCACCTGACCGGCCAGATCGACCTGATAGGACACACCAGCCGAGGCGTTATATAGAAAATCGCTTGGCAGGTGTTCGCCCAGCAGCAGATATTCCTGGGCCGCAGGCTGACCATATTCCAGGCCGGCAGAGATCTCGGTCTGTATACCAGCATCGTCCCTGGCCACATCGAGGCCGATGCGCGCGCGTGCGATACGGGCCGAAGCGGCGCGCAGGTCGGTATTGGCGGTGAGGGCGTCCGTGATCAGGCCATTCAGGCGATTGTCGTCATACAGTCGCCACCATTCACCGGGCACGGCATTGGTTGCGAAAGCGGCATTCTGGCTATTCAAGAAGGCGGCATTGGCCGCGGGGCGATTGATTGCGGCGTCATCGGCCCGTTTATAGACGGGCGCGGTGGCGCAGCCGGCTACCGTCAGGGCCAGGATGGGCAGGGCCAGCAGGCTGATAAGGACAGGGCGCATTATTTCGCTCCCTTCGGCAGGACCTCGACCGTCGCCGTGCGGCCCGCGACCAGGGCGACATTGGCTGGCAGTTTGTCGATATGCACCCGTACCGGAATGCGCTGGGCGAGGCGGACCCAGGAGAAGGTCGGATTGACATTGGCGAGCAGGGTCTGGCCGGAGCCGCCGTCGCGTTCATCGATACCACCGGCGATGCTGTCGACATGGCCCTGGATGAAGCTATCATCGCCCATCAGGCGGACCCGTACCGGATCGCCCAAGGTAATATGCTTCAGCTTGGTTTCCTCGAAATAGCCAACAATATAGAGCGAATTGCGGTCGATGATGGCGAATTCCGGATGTCCCGATGTGGCGTAATTCCCGGTACGCAGGTTGAGGTTGGTGACCGTGCCGTCAATCGGTGCGCGCACCTCCGTACGATCGAGATTGAGCTGTGCCGTCTCCACCGCTATGCGCGATTGCGCCAGCGCGGCGGTTAATTGCGCCACCTTTGCATCACCGGCCTGGGTGATTTCCGTAGCGACCAGATCCCCCAGTGCATGATTGCGGGCGGCTTCGGAGCGCGCTTCGGCGATGGCCGGCATCTGTGCGGCGAGGGCCGCTTTTGCCTGATCAACGGCCAGCTGATAGCGAGGGCGATCGATGGTGAACAGCAGGTCTCCGGTCTTGACGGTCTGGTTATCCTGCACAGCGACCTGCGTGACCAGACCGGAAACATCAGGAGCAATGCGGACGATATCGGCGCGGACGCGTCCGTCGCGTGTCCAGGGTTCTTCTTCGTAGTGATGCCATAAGGCACGGCCTACGAAGACAGCCATGATGACCACGACCACGGTCGGGATCAGGCGGATAAGCAGGTTTTTATTGAGAGTCGGCATGGAACACACACATCAGTTCAAGGTCAGGATATAAGCGAAGCCGCCCCACAGAATAACGGTCAGGGCGATATCGAAGAGACCGCGATGCCATACCCAGCGGTAGGCATCGAGTTTTTGCAGAATGCCTTCGAGCAGGCGCGCCGCTGCGAAGGCCAGTATGGCGGCGGCAAGTAACGGGTGGATATAGACCCCGGCGATATTTAATTCTTCGGTCATGTGACGGGCTCAAGTCGAGGTGGGGCGGCATCTGGAAACAGGTTACGGCGCAGTCCTGTCAGGGCCACAAGCGCGGACAGGGGTCGCGACGACGACAAGACCTCATCGATATCGTGGCACAGAGCGGGCGGTGGCCTCAGATTATCGCCTTTTTGAAGCGCAGTAAAATGTTGGGAAATCGCCAGCAGCAGCTGGGTGATGCGCACGTCTTCCATGTCTTTCAGCACAAGCAGGTTCAGGCCGGTACGCAGGTCACGCAAAGCGTCTGCGGCGGCCAGCCGGTCATTGGCCGAGGCGCCGGAAAGACGTGGCGCCAAAAGCTGTATGCGGTCGAGCATCAGGCCGGTCCATTCACCAGGCTTCAATTTTGAACGGTCGGCGGCGAGGCTCGCCAATTCTCGCCAACCGGCGTTAAGAACGCGGCTGGCGATGGTGCGAGGGCCAACGACCCGCAACAGACGCGTGGCGTAGATCGCGGCGGCCACACCGGCAACCTGAGCGAAATTGGCATTGGCGAAGCCGGCGAAATCGGCTGAAAAAGTATTGGTCAAAGCCAGGCCTGTAGCGAAGCCCATTACCATCGGCATGATGCGATTATACCATTTTGGCAAAGGCAGAAGGCCGCCCATGATCAGAAGCGGCGGGGCCAGCACCACACCCAGCATGACGAAACCATGCACCATTGGCAGGACGGCGAACTGGTAAAGCGCGATCAGGGGCAATGCGGCTACGGTCCAGGTCAGGAATCCCCGTTGTGCGGTGGTCGGATCATCCAAAGTGGCGAAGAAGCAGCACATAACGGCGGCAATCATTGGCGCGATGGCGCCTTCCGGCCAGGCGGTCACGATCCAGAACAGGCATGAGCCGATAATGGCGACGAAAGTGGCCAGGGTCGAAAGTCCGGCCATGCCGTAGTCAAGATGCAGCGGACGGGCAATGCGCTGGCCAACCAGCATTTGCGCTTCCGGGCTTAAGACGGCAGCGGGTCTGCGCAGGCTGTCACTCAGTTCACGCGACAGACGCAGCAGGTCGATCAGTTCGCCGAGGCGGACCAACAGGTTGTGAGTCAACAGACTGGACCAGCCTTGCGTCGGGGTTTCAAGAGTAAGGCGCGCGATTTGATCTCGCAAGAGGTGCGGATCGCTGCGGCCGTCGGTTTCCACCCACTGGCGCAGGCCATCCATCAGCTTGCCAATGTCATCCGTTTGGCCACCGGCTTCTGTCAGGCTTTTTACGCGATCCTCTATGGCGGAAATCAACGGCACCAGCAGCATGAGCCTGTCCTGCAAAGCCGCCAGGGCGGCGCGGGTCGGACGTTGGGCATCGGTGTCGTAAGGGATATGAGTGGACAGTATGTGCAGTTCGGTAATGTCGGCGGCAATGCTGCGGCGCTGTGGCGCATTAGCCGGTAAAATAACGCCGCTTAGGGCGCTGACAATCCAGGCCTGGGCGTCGCTGGAAATGGTCGCCAGCTTGGCCTCCAGAACGTCTGAAACGCTGCGCGGGAAAAAGAGTGTGTGCATTAAGCTGGCGCACAGCACGCCGACGCCGATTTCCTGCACTCTCAAAAGGGCAATCGCGAAAATCTGATCGGGGTGATCAACACTGGGAAAGCCGATCAGGGCGGCGGTATAACCGGCCAGCATGAAGAGATAGCTGCGCGGCGTTCTATCCAGCAGGGACAGAAACTGGCAGGCGCAGACCCATAGTGCCAGGGCGATCGTCAACAGAATGGGGGCATTGGCCATCAATGGCACCAAAAGGACAGCTGCGGCGCCGCCGATCAGGGTGCCGCCAAAACGAAAAGCGGCTTTGGAGCGCAATGTACCGGTGATGGGCTGGCTGACAATATATACGGTCGCCATAGCCCAGAAAGGGCGTTCCAGGCCCATGATCAGTGAAATATAGAGGGCCAGCATTGCCGCTATGAAACTGTTGACGGAAAATACCCACTCACGCAGACGGATCATCTCTAACCCCTGTCGTTCATATTGGACTGGAAACGGGTCAGTACGCGGGCCGTTATTTCCAGGTCGTCGGCGGAAAGACCGCCTAGCAATTGCGAGCGCACACTTTCAGCGGCGGCTTCGGCGCATGTGGCCAGTTCGTGGCCGGCCGGTGTCAGGTGCAGGGTTTTGGCGCGTTTATCCTCGGCGCAGGGCCGGCGTTCCACCAGTTCGGCGCGTTCCAGTTGATCGAGCAGAGGCACAAGTGAAGGCGGTTCAATGCCAAGGGCCTCGACCAGAGCGCCTTGGCGTACACCATCTCCCAGTCGGCCGAGCAACATGACCGGCAAGCCCAGCGTGTGCGAAATGCCCAGATTCAGGAAGGCCCGGTCAATCTGTTTGCGATAGGCGCGCCCCAAAGGTGCCAGCAAGGCTGTAATGGTGCGTTGTGATGTCAGGGGTAAGGACATTGATGGGTTCACAGATTTAATTAGTTGCCTAACTAATTAAATCGTATCTGTATGTCAAGACCCTATGCCCGCTTAAGTGCGCTATCCGCCCAATGCGAAGTTGTGTGTAAATATTTCGGGATTGGCCCGCAGGATCAGCCGTGGAGAAGACGTATAGGTTCCGCAATCGGTTATTCAGACCGCTTCGGTCGGATACGCCTTCAGCCAGGACCACATGCCGCGTTATAGCCCGCTCATCTATCTGATCACCGTTACCGGCCTGCTGGCCGGTTTCGCCGTTCTGGCTGTGCTGTTAGGCTATATCAGCGTCGATTCCTGGTATTACATGCTGCTAGCCCAGGCGCTGCGCCACGGCCAGGGATGCAGCCTGCATGGGGAATACAGCGCCGTCTATCCCTGCGGTTATCCGGCGATTCTGGCCCTGACGGCGCCCATTTCTACCCCCGCCGTAATGATGATCAGCAGCAAGATCACCAATCTGATCCTGCTGGCGGCCAGTTTCTGGTTCGTGCTGAAAGCGTCACGTCACGTCTTCATGGCGGCGCTGGTGGTCCTCAATCCGGTGACACTGATCATCGGCATGTACACCTGGTCGGAAAACCTGCTGTTGTTCTGCTTTTGCGGCACGGTTTTCGCTCTGTCGCTGATTCACGCCGATAAGCCGAAATGGACGTCTTACGTCCTGTTGACAGGGTTCCTGATCCTGGGTTGCTCGGCGCGTTATGTCTTCGGCCCGTTCGCTTTTCTGCTGTTCCTTTGCGTCTGGCCGGCATTCGGCCGCCAGACGGCGCTGCGCGTCTTTCCGTGCTTTTGCATCGCCGGCCTGGCCTTTATTGCCTATCAGGTTTTCAATCATGAATTGACGGGCTTTTCGACCGGCATGCCACGCGTGGCGGCGCCGGAAGCGTCTCTTCTGTTGGTCCGACAGTTTCTGATCGCGCTTGGCGTCAACGGGCTGGGTGTATTGGTGGCGGCAGCCCTGCTGACGGGCATTTCTGTTCGACAATTGTCCCGTGTGCGGGCGGGAGAGGGGGCGCGACCGGCAGCCCTATTCATCACACTGGCGGGTTTGAGTTTTCTGGCCCTGGCCTTTGCCTTGCGCCTCCGTACCCAGTTTGATCCCTACAATACGCGCACGATCGGTTATGGCGTCGTATGGACCATCGCCGGTCTGGTGGGACTGTTCGTGCATATCCGCCGGCAGGACGGCATGGCGCGACCGGCGACCCTGTGGCCGGTCCTCGCCATGACTGCGGCCGCGGTCTTTTCCCTCGCCTATGCCGATAACGGTGCGCTGATCCAGTCAATAGGAGATTCCTTCGATGACTTTCAGTTTCCGGCCACGTCGCTGACAGCCTTGAAAAGCGCCGGACCGCCCGCCGATGTCGTGGTGTATTTCCAGTTGCCTGTGCCGGGGCTGGATTCCGCCAATGTCGATAATGTTGGCGAAATCTATTATGGCCGGAACGTCACCCTGCTGACGCCCACGCAAGGGGAAAACGGTCTGCCCGAAACGCCGGCCGCTCTGCTGCATCAGCTGGACGGTCTGGCAGGAAAACGGTGTTATTTCGATTTCACGCCTTTCGCCACGACTGCGGATTTCCAGACTTATTTATCCAGCGGCACCCTGATTGATCGGCGGTTGGTGAAACTGAACGAACCATGGCAAGAGATCGATAGCCCGAATCTGGAACCACATATGCAGGCTTATCTGACTCGCATTTTCCAGCCGGGGCGTCTGGTGCCTTGTCGTGCTATACTTGACCGGCCGGAGAGCCGGCAGGCGCTTAACCTTACCCATACCGGATAATTTGATGCCCACGCAAAAACCTATTTTTTATGATCCGACCGGGCGCCGCAAGAAGGCGTCGTTTTTCGGCGTGGTCAGCCTGATTGTGGCCGCAGTGGTTTTGTTCGTCGGCCTAATCGCGTCCATCCTGATGGTGCCGGTGCCGGAAGGGCTTGACCTGCATCTTGAATATCCCAAGCCCCACGCTTCGACCATGGTGCTGAACCATGCGGTGCCGCGCCATCGGCCGCTCAGTGTGCGCGGCGGTGCCGCCAAGGTTCAGCAGACTCTTGCCGGCTTTTATATCACCGGCGATGATGCCTCTCTGGTTTCTCTGCAAAAGCACGTCAACAATCTCGACATGGTCATTCCGGGACTGGCCTATGTCGGCGGCCCGGATAACAAATTCGTCTATCTGGCCGACGATCAGTTCACCTACACCCTGCAAAACGCCCAGCATCGGCCCTCCGTGCTGATCATGGTGCAGAATATCACCGGCGGTCAGTGGCAGGGCGTCAATACGGCGCGCCTTCTGGCCAATCCGGCGGCGCGGCTGAAACTGATCGGCCAGATACTTGACATGGTGCAGCGTGAAAAAGCCCAGGGCGTGGTTCTCGATTTCGAAACCCTGCCTGATCCGGCCCTGCGCAACTATCTGAGCTTTGTAAAGCAGGCGCGTGCCGCCTTTGCAGCGAAAGGCTATTTACTGACTCTGACCGCGCCGGTCGATAGTCCGTCATGGAACTTAAAGGCCTTTGCCGGCGCCGCAGACAAGCTGTTCCTGATGATTTATGATCAGCATTCCATGGTCGATCCGGCCGGCGCCATCGCCGCCCAGGGCTGGTTCAATGACCGACTGAACCAGGCATTGAAAAGCGTACCGCTCGATAAGGCGATCGTCTGTATCGGCAATTATGGCTATGACTGGTATAAACAGCCCAATGGGCAGTTGAAGGCCGATCCGACGACGGTGGCCGAAGCCTGGCGCATCGCCCGCGAATCCGCCGCGCCGATCCAGTTCGACCCGGTCACGGGCAATGCCTACTTCTTCTATGACGAAGAAGGCCGGCATCATGAGGTCTGGCTGCTCGATGGAGTCAGCGCCTGGAACCAGTTGCTGACGATCGCCGATTCAAATGTGTCGGGTGTCGGCCTGTGGCGGCTCGGTTCGGAAGACCCGGCCATCTGGCGGGCGTTCGCGGCCTATCAGACCAATGCTGTGCCTGACCTTAACAAGCTGACCGCGCTTGGCGATAATCAGGTCTATGGCAATGGCGAGGTGGTGCACATCGAGGATACGCCCCAGACCGGCAGCCGTATCGTGACCTATGACAAGGCGCGCGTGGCGCAGAATGAAACCTACCAGACCCTGCCGACGCCTTTCGTTGTCCGGCGCGCCGGTTATAAACCCGGCAAGCTGGCCCTGACCTTTGATGATGGTCCGGATGCCCGGTGGACGCCGCAAGTCCTGAAAATCCTGGCGCAGGAAAAAGTGCCGGCGACCTTCTTTGTCATTGGTGAAAAGGCGATCGCCCATCCGGCCCTGCTGCGGCAGATGGTGCGTGATGGCGATGATATCGGCAACCATTCCTATACCCATCCGGATATGTCGAAAATTCCAGACTGGCAGATCCGGTTCGAACTGAATTCGACCCAGCGCGTCGTCGAGGCCTATACCGGCCGGTCAATGCGGCTTTTGCGCGCGCCCTATTTTGGCGATGCCGAGCCGACGACCAATGACGAACTGGTGCCGGCCCTGGTAGCTCAGAAGCTGGGATATACCGACATAGGCCTGCACGTCGATTCCGAGGACTGGACGCGGCCGGGTGTCGACAAGATCATTCAGAATACCCTGGACGGTGTCCATGATGGTGTCGCCAGCGAGCAATCCGATGCCTGCAAGCAGTCCCCCGACGATTGCCATTCCGGCCAGATCATCCTGATGCACGATTCCGGCGGTGAACGCAGCCAGACCCTCAAGGCCCTGCCGGTCATCATCCAGAAACTGAAGGCGGAAGGCTACCAGTTCGTGCCGGTCGGCGATCTGGTCGGCCTGTCGCGTGATCAGGTCATGCCGCAACTGAGCGGCCAGGATCTGCTCGAAGTCCGTTTCGATATCGGCATCTTCATGTTTATGGCCTGGATGGCGGCGGCGCTGAAATGGCTGTTCGTCATCGCCATCGTGCTGGGGATTGGCCGCGCACTCTTACTGTCCGGCCTGGCCATCTATGCTGAGTTCAGCAACCATATGGAGCCGCCGGGCGATGACAAGCCGGAAGAGGCGGGCACGGTCGCCGCCTTCGTCAATGCCAGCTTCGTCAGTGTGCTGATCCCGGCCTATAATGAGGCACGCGTCATCGAAAACTCGGTACGCCGCGTCCTGGCCAGCGTCGGCGTGGCCATGGAGGTCATCGTTATCGACGACGGCTCGAAGGACGATACCAGCGCGATCGTGGCCGGGGCCTTTGCAGACGATTTACGGGTGCGCCTGATCACCCAGGCCAATGCCGGCAAGGCCAATGCGGTCAATAACGGCATCGCCGCCTCGAAAGGCGATATCATCATCGCACTCGACGCCGATACCCAGTTTGAGCCGGAGACCATTGCCCGCCTGGTGCGCTGGTTCGTACGGCCGGAAATCGGCGCTGTGGCCGGCAATGCCAAGGTCGGAAACCGCTTCAACTGGGTGACCAAGTGGCAGGCGGTGGAATATGTCACTTCGCAGAATCTTGAACGTAGCGCGCTGGCCATGTTCGGCGCCATGATGGTAGTGCCGGGCGCCGTCGGCGCGTGGCGGCGCTCTGCATTGGCCGATGTCGGCAATTATCCCCACAATACCCTGGCCGAGGATCAGGACCTGACCATCGCCATCCAGCGTAAAGGCTGGCAGGTCGCCTATGATCAGGATGCCGTGGCCTGGACCGAGGCGCCGGAAAGTTTCGGCGCGCTGATGAAACAGCGCTTCCGCTGGGCCTTCGGCACCCTGCAATGCCTGTGGAAGCACCGCCCTATTTATCGGACCGGCAAACCGAAGGGGCTGGCCTGGATCGGTCTGCCGCAGGCCTGGTTGTTCCAGATCGTCTTTTCGGTGGTATCGCCGCTGATCGATTTCGCCCTGATCGTCAATATCGTCGCCACAATCGTACAGGTGTCGCAACATGGCTGGGCGCAGACCAGCGGCGACCTCCAGCGCATGGTCGTCTACTGGCTGACCTTCCTGGCCATCGACGCCATCTGCGGCGGCATCGCCTATTGGCTGGAACCGCGCGAGAAGCGTTATCCGGTGTTCTGGCTGCTGTCACAACGCTTCGTCTACCGCCAGATCATGTACTATGTCGTGCTGAAGGCGCTGATGTCCGCTGGCCGCGGCCTGGCCGTTGGCTGGGGCAAGCTGGAACGCAGCGGCCGCCTGGATGCGACGACTAGCGGACGCTCTTGATCCAGTCATCGACCTGCTGTGACAGGATATCGAGCGGCAGGGGACCGTTCTTCAATATCTCATCATGGAAGTCGCGCAGGTCGAATTTCGGCCCCAGCGCGGCTTCCGCCCTGGCGCGCAGTTGCCGGATACGGATTTCGCCGATCTTGTAGCCCAGCGCCTGACCCGGCCAGCCGATATAGCGGTCGACCTCGTTCTGGATCGAGCGATCGCTCATGCCGGTATTGTCACGCAGACAGGCGACGGCCTGGTCACGGCTCCAGCCCTTAATGTGCATGCCCGTGTCGATGACCAGCCGGCAGGCGCGCCACATCTCCAGTGACAGGCGGCCGAAATCCTCGTAGGGCGTGCGGTACATGCCCATCTCGACGCCGAGATGCTCGCTGTAAAGCGCCCAGCCCTCGACAAAGGCATTGATGTCGTCACGCCGGCGAAATTTCGGTAGCGAGTCATTTTCCTGCGCCAAAGCGATCTGGAGGTGATGGCCAGGTACGCCTTCGTGCATCGCCCAGGGGGTCAGGCCGGAGGTCGGGCTCTGGTCGAGGTGATCGGTATTGATGATTACCGTGCCGGGCACGCCTTGCGTCAGGCTGCCCGGATTATAGCCGGAGGACGAGCTTTTGAGCTGCGGATCGACCTCGTGGACGGTCAGGGGCAGGCGCGGCAGATTGTGGAAATAGAGCGGCAGCAGACCTTGAACGCGGATCAGCACGCCACTGACCTTCTCATAATAGTCTTCCGGACTGGCGGCGATGAATTGCGGATCGGTCAGCAGGAAGGTCTGAAATTCGGCGAAGCTGCCCTTAAAGCCACTGACCTTGATATCGGCATCCATCTCGGCCCGGATACGCCTGACCTCGCTGAGACCCAGTTCGTGAATGGCCTCCGGCGTCATGTCGGTCGAGGCATTACGATGGATCAGGTATTGGTAATAGGCCTTGCCGTCGGGCAGGTCACCGATGGCGATGCTCTCCGGCGCTTTGGGCACATAGTCAGTCTTGAAAAAGGTGACGAGGGCGTTTTCCGCCGGACGCACCTGAGTGGCGATAACCTGTGTGCCTTCGTCAACCAGTTGGGCACGCGTGGCGGCGGGAATGCTGTCCGGCAGGTTTTTCAGCGGATTAAGCAGGCTGTGTTCGGCCACGGCTTGCGCGGCGTGACGCTCCATCACAACCAGCGCCTTGCTGGCTACCAATTTTGGTCGCATGAAGCCGGTGGCGATGCCGCGCTGCATGTTTTCCGTTTCGGTGGCATAGAAGGCGGGCAGGGCCTTGAGCTTGGCGATCCAGGCGCGGGCTTCGGCTTCGGTGCGCAGGACGACGCCGGCGGCGGCATAGTCCGGCGTGGTGTAGAAGCCGTCGCCGGTATTAAAGGGCAGCCGGGCCTCATCGAAATGAAGACCGTCGAGTTCCAGTTCCAGTCTGTCCCTGATCAGGGCCTGGTTAAGCGCCTGCTCCGGGCAGAGACTCGCCGGCGCAATGGCTTTCAGACGGGCCATCTGGCCGCTCAGCGCCTTGCCATAGGCCGACAAGGCCGCGGTGCTGTCATCGGGCCATTGCGCCAAGGCGGCGAGATTGCCGTTACTGCTCTCGCGCAGAGGATCGCGTGACGCTGACAGGGCCTCGAAATCGGCGACGAGGGTGGTCATGGCCTTGTCCGACGGACTGGCGCAGGTGGCGGCCGGGGTCGGCGTGGCCGCCTGGGCGATGCCACCGGTCAGCAGGAGAGCCGCCAGGGTAAGGGTAGCGC
>CAMLIY010000001.1 GCA_946480125.1 uncultured Asticcacaulis sp. | reverse complement strand
GTCGATGTGACCAAGGAACCGATCCCGGTTATCCCGACCGTCCACTACAATATGGGCGGTATCCCGACCAATTATCACGGCGAAGTCCTGACCAAGGTTGGCGACAATGCCGATACGGTCGTGCCCGGCCTGATGGCCGTCGGCGAAGCGGCCTGCGTGTCTGTGCATGGCGCCAACCGCCTCGGATCGAACTCGCTGATCGATCTTGTCGTTTTCGGCCGCGCCGCTGGTATGCGCGCCAAGGAACTGGTCAAGCCAAACACGGCTCACAAAGATATCGGCACCGCGCAGGTCGATGCTCATCTGGCCCGCCTCGACACCTTCCGCAATGCGTCGGGCGCGACCCCGACCGCCAGGCTGCGCCTGCAAATGCAGGAAGCCATGCAGAAGGACGCCGCCGTTTTCCGCACCGGAGACACCTTGCAAGAGGGCGTCAGGCACCTTGGCGAAATCCATGCCGCGTCGAAAGATTTGGGCATCAAGGATCGCGGCATGATCTGGAATACCGACCTGATCGAAGCGCTGGAATATGACAACCTGATCAATCAGGCGGTGGTTACGGTCAATTCGGCCGCCAACCGTGAGGAAAGCCGTGGCGCCCACGCCCGCGAGGACTTCCCGAATCGCAATGACGAGGTGTGGATGAAGCACAGCCTGATGTGGATCGATACCCAGTCCGGCCAGGTGAAAGCCGACTTCCGTCCGGTCCACACCTACACCATGACGAACGATATCGCGTATATTCAGCCTAAAGCACGGGTTTATTGATATGGTTGAGCTTACCCTCCCCCGCGACTCCAAGATCAAGCCAGGCAAGCGTTACAAGGCCGCCAAGCGGACGAAGACGACGCGCACCTACAAGATTTATCGCTTCGATCCGGACGAAGGCGAGAACCCGCGCTGGGATACCTATGAGGTCGATTCGGCCGATCACGGCCCGATGCTGCTCGACTCGCTGATCTATATCAAAAACCATGTCGATTCGACCCTGGCCTTCCGCCGCTCGTGCCGCGAAGGCATTTGCGGTTCCTGCGCCATGAATATCGGCGGCCGTAACACACTCGCCTGCACCAAGGGCCATGACGAGTTCAAGGGCGATATTACCATCGCCCCGCTGCCTCACATGCCGGTGGTCAAGGACCTGATCCCCGACCTGTCGGGCTTCTATAACCAGTACGCCTCGATCGAGCCGTGGCTGGAATCGAAGACCCCCGATCCGGAAAAGGAACGCCTGCAAACCCCGGCGAACCGCGACAAGCTCGACGGCCTCTACGAGTGCATCCTGTGCGCCTGCTGCTCGACCTCGTGCCCCAGCTACTGGTGGAACCAGGACAAGTATTTGGGCCCGGCAGCCCTGCTGCAAGCCTATCGCTGGATAAATGACTCGCGTGACGAAAACCAGAAGGCGCGCCTGGAATCGCTGGAAGATCCGTTCAAGCTCTACCGCTGCCACACCATCATGAACTGCGCGCAGGTCTGCCCGAAGGGTCTCAACCCCGCCAAGGCGATCGCCGAAATCAAGAAATTGATGCCGGCTAAGGGATAGAACTGTATTCTCCTCCCCTGCGTAGCGGCAACGCCGTTGTGGGGGAGGTGTCACGGCTTGTCCGTGACGGAGGGGGCCGCCCCACCGTCACGATAAGCCCCCTCCGGCGGGACAAGCCCGCCACCTCCCCCGTTTCGCCAGGTGGCTCACCGGGGAGGAGGAAAGAAAACATGGCCAAGATCACCTATATCGAAAACGACGGCAAAGAACACATTATCGAGGTCAAGCCGGGCCAGAGCGTCATGGAAGGCGCGGTCAAGAACAACATTCCCGGCATTGACGCCGATTGCGGCGGCGCCTGCGCCTGTGCCACCTGCCACGTCTATGTCGATGACGCCTGGGCCGACAAGACTGGTAAGGCTTCGGTGATGGAAGAATCGATGCTCGATTTCGCCAACGACCTGCAACCGACCTCACGCCTCTCGTGCCAGATCATCGTATCAGATGCGCTCGACGGCCTGATCGTCCGCATGCCGGAAAATCAGCATTAAGTCAGCATCGAATTTGACAGAGCGTTTGCGCCAGCGCACATCGCCATCCGCTTTCATCTTCAAAAGCGACGAATCCGGCAACTGTATCGGCCTGAAGGGCAGGTATTTCCGGTCAATCTCGTCTTATGATTATCTGTCAAAACAGTTGAGCGGCGTCGGCAAATAACATATGAACTTTTCCATGCACCCGTAGCTCAGCAGGATAGAGCGCCGGTTTCCTAAACCGTAGGTCATGAGTTCGAATCTCGTCGGGTGCGCCATTTCCTACGCAGCCGTATTCAATACGGCGGATATTTTTTCATAAAGTGCATCCGCATTAAAAGGTTTCGGAAGGAAATCATCCATTCCCGCGGCCAGACAACGATCACGGTCTACTGCGAGGGAATGTGCCGTGACGCCGACGATCAGCAAATGACGTCGTTTTTCGCTCGCCTCTTCTTCGCGGATCAGGCGGGTGGCCTCGATACCCGTCAGACCAGGCATTTGTACATCCATTAGCGCCATGGCGTAAGTTCCGGTGCGCGCCTTCTCTACGGCGGCCTGACCATTCGTTGCCACATCAACGCGGTAGCCGAACCGTTCCAGGAATGTGGTTGTGACCAGAATATTAGGTTCGTAATCCTCAACCAGCAGGATCGGCGCCATATCCGCAGATCCGCCCGGATTGGCCGCCGCCATGGCGTCGTCAAATGCATCGGCTTCAGGCGCCCGGGCGATCATAAGCGGCAAGGTGACGGTAAAGACCGAACCTTCTTCCGGTGTGCTTTCAGCAGCGATCGTGCCGCCCATTATATCACAGAGGGTCTTGGCGATCGAAAGCCCCAGGCCCGTGCCGCCATAGCGACGTTTCATGCCGGTGTCAGCATCGACCGATTTCCGAAATAGCGTTTCCAGCTTTTCGGGTGACATGCCGATACCCGTATCGCTCACAGTAATGACAAGCCGGCGTTGATCATTGCTTTCGAATTGACAGTCCACGCTTAGATTAATCTCGCCGGCATTGGTAAACTGAACGGCGTTGCTCGCCAGTTGACTAATGGTCTGGCGGATGCGTCCGGCATCGCCCAGCAATAGGTAGCAATCGTCGCACAGGATATCCACGCCCAGGGCCAGCCCTTTTTCCCGCGCCTGCACGGTAATAGTGTCGGCGACCTGCCCAATCAATTCCACGGGGGAAAACGGCGCGGTTTCCAGATCAATCATGCGCGCTTCGATACGCGCCGTATCGACCATATCGCTGACTTGGCTAAGCACAGAGTCGGCACTCATCAGCAGCGCGTTGAGATATTCGCTTTGATCGTGGGTGAGTGGTTCGGTCGTCGTCAGTATATTCGCGAGCCCCACTACGGCATTCATCGGGGCGCGAATATTATGACTGAGATGTGATATGAAGTCTGCCTTGGTGATTTCCGCGGCTTCCGCGGCGTCTCGCGCAGCGATCAGGGCCTGCTCGGCCAGGGCGCGCTCGGTGACATCAACACCTTGCACCAGAATAGCCGTCACTCTGGCATCTTCGACAATAGGCTGAAAGACGAAGTCAAGGTAAAGTTCGGTCGTTTCCTGGCCAAGCTGCCGGTCGTAACGGGCGCCGTTGGCTGTGAACGCTTTTCCGCTGCGGAATACCTCATCGAGCATGGCGACGAAGCCCTGTTCAATCGCTTCGGGAAGGGCTTCCGCTATAGGTAGACCAATGACCTTGCGATCGCCCACCAGCGTCATATAGGCGGGGTTGACGAATTCTATCCGATGTTCCGGCCCTCGCAGGAAAGCCATGAAAGTCGGTGACTGATCGAACAGCCGAATAACGTCCTTGCTGAATGCAGAATTCAACGTCTCTGCTCCTTCGGGGGCTGAAGCTATTCCGATCTCCCTCGCGGAAAAGAAGAGTCCGGTATCGATTCGGCAACTATAAAGACCATTTCGTGACATTGACAAAGACCAATTCCAATCAACGTGCAATTATTGCGCTTTGATGCGTACACGCAGGCGAATACTGAAGCCGCTCAACCCGACAAAACTGCTGGTGGGTGAAATGCGGATATTGGTGACCAGAGGATCATAACCATCGACATCGGGATGAGGGGTACAGGTAAAGGTGACGCCTTTATCACACGAGAATGAGATGGAATCCGTGGTGCTGGAAAGCCCGCCCCACGTAAAATTGAGTCCGCTGGACAACAGTCCGAGAATACCATCGCTGACGGTTACCGGGTTGGCGTTGGCCTTGCCGACATAATATTCCGCGCCTTGAGTGGCGATGGTTGTAATATTATCGGTGATGACCACGCCGCCCAGTGAGGTGACCACATTGGGGTTCTTCACCACAAGATCATAATCGATGACGGCCCCCGGTATCGCCTTGGGCAGCAGGATCGCATTGATCGGATCACCCGACAGCACCGGCGTCTTGGTTATAGTCGGCGCGGAAGCGGCGTACGCCTGTCCGCTGGCAAGCGCGGTAAATGTTCCGAGGGCGAATAAGAACATCACTAAAGGGTTCATCAGAAGATGTTCCTTACCGTGGCGGCATCGAATTTGACGCGCGCGGTGATATAAGCGCCATGACGTGTGTAATGGCTATTGTCCGTATCCGGATTATCATATCCGGAGATATTGTAGCCAGCCGAAATCCACACATCCTGTTTAGGCGAAAAGCCGATCGAGGGGCCGTAACTCAAAGCGCGTACGCCGCTATTGTGCGCCAGTTGCTGGCTTACGGCGAACGCGATGTCGAAGCGCTTGCCGAGCGACTTGCGGATATCGGCGCCGATAGCGTCAATGAAGCCGTCATAAACGTCATCGGCCAGTTTGCCGCGCACCATCTTGGCGCCGTAATAAAGCGACGCCTCGATGCCGTGTTCAGTGTTCTGATAGTTTACGGCGATATTATTGATCAGGCGGGTCGTCACCTGGTTTTCGCCGGTCGAAACCGGAATGCCCAGCACGCTGCCACCCTTGACGCCGGCATCGGCGCGGTTATGACGCAGTTCCAGGCGCTCCAGGATCGACCAGCGGCTGTCGAGCGGACGCCAGGCCAGCGAAATATCGGCCGACGCCAGTTCAGCCTTGCGGCCTTCAGTGTCCTTCAGGCGATAAAGACGGATGGTCGAGGCCAGGGTCTTGCCTTTGCCCAGTGACCGGATCAGGTTGCTGTTCAGGCCGGTACGGTTAGAGATGTCGCTGTTGCGCGCCTCAATGCGGCCATTCCACGACCAGTTGCAGGCGCGGTAGGTGGCGCCCAGCGTGGCAGAGCTATAGTCGCCATTGCCCGCATCGTTCAGGGCCTGGCCGGTTGTGATCGGCTGGAAGGGATTGACCGCGTCTTCGCGGATACCGCCGGAGACCGTCTTGCTGGAATCAAGCGTGGTGTCGACCGTCCAGTTCTGGCCAATCGGCAGGGACTGGCTGAGGCCCATCTGGGCAAAGCTGCGCGCGCCGTTTTCACCCAGGGCCAGTTGATTGAGTGTGGTGGCCAGCTTGGCGCCATGCCACGGGGCGAGATCGAAGCCGATCCGGCTGGTGTGGGCCTGGAAGCCGGCGCCATCGGCGATTTCATGTCCGGCGATCAAACGGACGGTCTCGGTGATCTTGTAAGCTGCGGTCATCGACTGACGGACGGGGAATTCCTGATTGTCATCGGCGCCGCCAAGCGCCAGCTGTACCTGGCCGTTCAGTTGCAGCTTGTCGTGCATCAGGCTCTGAGTGCCGCCAAGGCTCAAAAGGCGGCTGGTCTGCTTGGTAGCACCCTCTTTGGTCGTGGCCATACCTTCGTCGGAGGCGGTAGTGGCTTCTATAAACAGGGTGCCGTTTTCATGGCGGCGTTCCAGCTTGACATCGCCGGCGATACGGCTGCCAGAGCTTCCAATCCTATCGACCAGTGACTGCTGACGCCAGGCCGAGGCCGTCACGGTATATGTTTCGTTAAGGCGAAACTGCGCGTCGATACCAAGCTTGCGGGTGCCGGCCTCGGCAATGTTTTGCTGACCGACGCCGAAGCCTTCGTCCTGCTGGCGGACATAGGCCAGCACGTCACTTTTGACGCCGTGGTGCTCGGCCTCAACCAGGAAGGCGTTGTTGTCGCCGGCATCCTTGCGGCCACCGCTGGCGGCTTCGGCGCGGACTTCTATGGTTTTGGCCACCTGCGCCTTGAGGTCCAGGCCAGCCACAGTCGCGTTATTCTGGCTGTCATCGCGCAAGACGCTGGCGCCGATCTCAAGACGCTCATTGACCATGGCTGAAACACGGCCGCCAGCGATCAGGCGCTTGTCACCGGAGCCTTCGACTTCGTAATCAGCGACGATATAGATCCGGTTGAAGTCGGCGTCGCGGCTGAGAATGGGTTCGCGGAAGGTCAGGGTGCCGGCGTCCGGATCAATATCGTAATCGATATGGCGGGTCAGCAGCCGGGAATCGATAATCTTTTCCGGGCGGAAGCGGTCGCGTGTTTCCAGCGTGATCTGATCTGAATTGGCGATCAGGCCGCCCGCCGACAGACGGTACGGCCCGGACAGACCATTGCCCTGAATCTCGTCACGGGCGTAGCGCTGGTCAGACCGCGCGGCGAAGCCCGTAGCTTCGATGCGCTGGCCGTGATAACCGGCCTTCAGGCCATTGAGCGTGCGGCTGAACCGCGTCAGTTGCGTCGTTTTCAGGCCGGTCTCGAAATCACCCAGCATGATATAGGCGTTCTTGCGCTCCAGTCGCAGGTAAAGCTTGCGCGAGGTGGCGGCGTCATAGGCCTGGCGGCTGCCATCGCCATAAACCGTGTAGTATTTATCCGGATCGATGGTCGAGAGCAGGCCGGTATCCGGATCGTAGCTACGGTCGGAATCATAGGCCAGGGTCAGCAGCCATTTGCCCTTGACGCGACCCTTGGCGTAAAGGCTGACCTGACCGCTGGTGGTTATGTCACGGTCCTTCGGCATCCAGTAGCTGTGCGTGTTTTTGTTGAGCGTATCAAAACCTATGGTCCCGGCACCAAAGCCCACAACGACCCAGTCCTGCTGGCCGGCTTCCAGCCAGGCGCGGATATCGCTCTTGCGGGTGGTCTTTTCCTGCGTCAGTTCAAAGGTGACATGCGCCTGGCCGGCCTGGGTGGTCGGTTCGAGGGTGATGAAGGCCATGCCGTTGTCGCCGGTGACGCGGACAAAGGTATCGGCACGGTCGAGAGCTGCCAACTGACGGCTCTGCTCGGTGTCGGTCAATTGGGCGGCCGTATAGGGTTGGTCGAGACGAAAGGCGGCCATGGCGCCGTCGCGCACCGGCTTGCCGTCCCGGTCGGTCAGGCGCACGGCGATCAGCGGGCGCGTGCGGCCATCGGCGACGAGGCGCGAGCGTTCCGGCACATAGGCCGCCTCAAGGGCGGTGTTGGCATAGTGGACGGTGCGGTTGAGCGTCTTGACGACGGCGCCCTCAGCATCGAGCACGCGCGCTTCCAAGGCATTGTCACCCTCGACCAGCGGCAGGCCGGTCCAGACGCTGACGGCGACGCCATCAGCCTTATCGGTGCCATCAAAGGCGAGCGGATCGGTCGTCTTGCCATTAACGCTCAGGGCGACGCGCTGGCCGGGGAAATGCTTGATGGCGACGCGCAAGGCGGGGGCGCGCGGATTATGATCAACCTCCGGGAACAGCCAGTCGATACCCGGTGTCTGGCCGAGCAACCAGTCGGTGCGGCCGCCGGCGGCAATGTCATTGGCGACGATCTTAGTCGGCAGAATGGCTTCGGCGGTTGCGGTTTTACCTGTCGCTTTCAGGCGGAAATCGACGCGCGTCAGGCTGCCGCCATCGCCTTCGACGAACCGCGAGGTTGTGCTGCCGGCCCAGCGCGTATCGTCACGGCAGACAACGGGCTCCCATGCATCTGACAGGGCTGTGGTATCGAGCTGAACAACGTGGCGACCTTTGCGGATGCCTTCGAAATGATAGAGGCCGTCACGATCAGTCACGACATAGCTGCCATCTTCCATCAGTACACGGACATTCGGCACACCTTTACCGTCCGCACCCTCGCAGCCGCCATCAATGATGCGGCCAACAATGGTCATGGCCGCGGTGAATAACAACGGCTCGATACGAACACGGGCGGTCGCCTCGGCGCTGGCCGGGCTGCCGGAAATCTGCACGAGGGCGCGATTGACGGCATCGCCAACGGGTGCGGCGGGCAGGACCTCGACGCCGTAGCGAATGTCAACCGTTTGCCCGGCCAAGATTGTCGGTATCACAAAGGTCAGGGTGCGGCCATCCGCCGAAATTTGCGGTTCGTCGACGCCAGCGGTTGTGCCTGGCTTGTAACGCAGGCCTGCGGGCAGGGCATCTGTGATGACGCCCTGGCGCAGGGGGCCCGCTTCGGGATTGGTGACGATCAGATGATAGGCGATGACGTCACCCGGAGACGCCTCGCGGACCGAGGCGGTTTTTTCAATCAGCAGGCCGCCATGCGGTATGGGATCGAGCGGAATATCTACGCGCAAGGGGTCGGGGGAACTGAGCACGAAAGACTTTCCGTATGAAGCGTCCGTGATGACATAAGCGCCATTGGGGCCGTCGGGCATGGCGTCTGCAGCGACGATGGACGGCGCAATATAACCATCCGGAGCTTTGACAATCAGATGATAGACGCCGGGTTGCAGCATGGGGAAGCGATAGTCGCCGTCGGCGTTCTCATACAGGTTGCCACCGGCGTCCGTGATCGTCTGGCCGCTGATCACCTATGACGGATAGACCGTGACACCATCTTCGCCATAGACCGCCGCCAGTTGGCCGGTCGCGTCATTGATGATGTGTACGGAGGCTCCATTGACAGGCGCGCCGGTCACAGAATCAAAGACATGGCCGTAGGGGTCGATCAGAATGTCATCCGTGCTTGGCATTGAATCGCTGTCACCCATAAAGTTGACAGTGAACTGTGTGCCGGATGGAAAAACAGTCAGGCAGGCCTGGGCATGCCCGGTAGGCGAGGTGCTTGACAGACCGGCGGCGAAAACGCCTGTGTCGGGGCCTGTTTCGGTCAGTATGACATTGCCGGATTCGCCGGTCGACGCACTGGCGGTAATGGTTTCGGTTTCACGTACCAGTGGATTGCGGTTGGAAGCCGGCGACGTCAGCACAATGCCGAGGCTATGGTCGGTAGCGCCGTCGTCTTCAGGCATGGCGGCCAGCATGGCAGCGTCAATGGGCGCGCCATGTATGGCCGGCGACGGACCGGCGACACAGGTTTGTTCGCTATAATCGAAATGCGCCGGCATGCGATAAAATTTGAGGGAGGTCGGCCACATTTTGCGGTCGAAATCGAGGGTCGTTGTGTTCGAGGTCACGCTTTGCGCCATCCCGGCGCGCGTGAAATTGAGGGAAGCGGTATTTTCAATATGCTGGGTCGCTGCCGATGCGGGAGTGCACATCGGCAGCGTCGCCAGCCCGGAGAGGGCGGACAAAAGACACAGGAGGGATCTGACCTTGATCATGCCTTTGTTCCGGCCGCACCTGGGCGGCCACGTCCTTTCCGGTTAGGGGTTAGTCGAGTGTGACGCGGAAACGCGCCGTGACGGTCGTTCCTGCGGAGATCGACGGTATGGTCGCCGTCACGGTCGCACCGTCCGAGGAGCCGCCGTTCGGATCGGTCTCGTCCGCACCAGAGCTGTTATCGTCCTCCGCAGTACCGTCAGCGAGACAGGCGCCCAGCAGAATGGAACCGCCGACATAAAGCGATCCGGGCACGTAGGTGGTATTGGCGGGAATCGAGTCGGTAATGCTGACGCCGGTGGCTGCCGAACCGCCGGTATTGGACACTTTCAGGCAATACTCGACCACAGCGCCTGGTATTGCCTTGGGCAGCAGGAACAGGTTGACCGGATCGCTGATAATGGTGGCCGATTTGGCAAAGCTGACCGAGGTGGAGGCCACCACGTAGGCATCAAGCGCGCTTTGACGGCCATCGTACTGGAGATCGAGCGGACCATTGCCATCGGCGAAAACGATATCGACCGTGGAGGGCGAATCAGCGCCAATCGTGGCGATCAAATCCGCCCCCAGGGCCCCCGGTGTGACGCCGGCAGCCGCCACCGCTGTCAGGCCGACACCTGCCGTACCGTTGGCGGCGCCGCTGGCGGGCGCATCGGCGACGATAAAGACGGTCTTCGACATATCGGGGGCCAGTTCGTCGATATAGGTAGCGGTGTCTGTGCCGGGTTCGTATGTGCCGTTATTGTTGACGTCGACATAGACATGGACATTGTTCATATCCATGTTGTCGGTAATACCGAAGGTCGTAACGATCAGAGAAAGCTGCTGGGCGGCGTACAGGCGGAAGTCCTGGGTCGCATTGGTCAGGTTGGTCACCTGAAAAGTGGTTACCTGACTGGTAGAGCCATAAACGATGGTGGTGGAGGTGCCACCAACCTCTGTCACCGCCAGATTAACCTTGCGGTCGACCACGAAGGTGGCGGTGTTGGAGGTGACCGGTGTCTGGGCAGCGCCACCAACCGTATAGTTGACGCTCGCCGTGTTGTTTATATTGGTGCCGGCCACAGTTCCGGCCGCATGGGCGACCGGACTGAGCGCCAGCAGCATTGCCGAAGCAAGCATGAGGGCGGATTTGAGTTTACGCGGGTACATAGAGGGTATTACCTTTCAGTTCTTGAAAACAGGAATGGAGGATTAGTTCAGAGCGGCTTTGAAAGAGACAGTGCCGTGGGCCCCAGGGGCGATCTCACCGGCGATCTGCCAGCGCAGGGCGGTGATGCGCTCGCCGGATGCAGAAGGCGCGAAATGGATGCCATCGACCGAGACCTGCGGCGGCAGGAAACCCTCGGCGGCAGCGCGATAGGCGACGTCCTGGGGCAGCGGATAGTTCAGAACCATATCGTTGATCGGCTTGGTGCCGGTATTGGTGTAGGTAAGAATGTAAACGAGCCGGTCTCCCGGTGTGACTCTGGCTACCGGCACGAGGTCGATCTTGGTCGTTCCATCGGCGGCGGCGCTGCGCTGTTCCTTCATGATGCCCAGTTCCAGCGAAATCGGTGAAGCTGGGGCGGCCATGACCTCTGCGGCGGTCGTGACCAGAAGGAAAATCATAAGTATGGCCGACAGTATGGCGGTGTAGCCAAATCCGATCAGAAGCCGGATCACAGGGAAGTTCAGCGTGGGCTTGGTATCAGGCGCTTTCATCATCAGATATCCTTTCAATTAATCCGCACCTGGAAGCGGACGACGTGGTTGGAAGCGGTGGAAGAATTCGCCACATCGCCGGGCAGGCGCACGGCGATGGTCTGGCTGAGGGGATCGAACGCGCCGCTATCGGCATCCGTGGCGTCACTGATCGCGCCGTCATCAAGGCTTAAGGTGCCGTTTACGTAGCGCGTGCCGGCGGGTATGGCGTCATTGATAGTGCCGTCGGAAATGCCTGCATTCGCGGGGATATGAACATCGAGGCTATAGGTGATCAGCGAGCCAGGGCCGGGGGCATTGGCGCCCTTGGTATCCACAGTTTGCGACTTGGTGAGCGTCAGCTTGTCTTCGCCGCGCTTGATATCGAAACCCACCGAGGCGCCAGCCTGGCGATGGCGCACAACTGCCGAAAGGTTATCGTTCAACGAGGTTGCGGTAAGGCGCATCGTGCCGCGCGCCTTGGCCAGCACCATGACCGTCACCGATTCACCGGCCTCCAGCCTTACAGAGGTGGGATCAAGGCGCGTATCTATGCCGGCGTCGAATAAATGATTGTGATTGACATCCAGCCACAAGGAATCAACCGGCGACGTCTGACTGGTGAAAGCGGCCCCCAGTTCATACTGGTCTTTGGCTGTGCCCGGATTGCTGACGACGAAACTGTAGGTGTGGCCGGCCTGATTGCCGGGCATGGTATCTGCCACCGCTTCGATCGCTGTAGTGCTGACGTCTATCAACGGTACCAGGCTGGTGATGACGGTGTTCGACGGAACGTTATGGGCCTGGCCTTGAAGGACATAGGCAACATGCGCGGTATTTTCGACCGTATTCGCGCGCTCTAAATCTCTGGCGGAAGCAATTGACGATGAATTGGATATAATAACTATGCATATACATGAAATCGAGCACGTATATTTTAGATAATTCTCCAAAATTGAATAAAGGCGGCTCTTTTTCATTGTATAATGGAAAGTTACGTTGATGATATACTTTCCATCGAGCGTATAATTTAATGCTTACCAATTCCTTTCAGGGTTGATCACCTAAAGGAAGTAATTATAATAACTTTATATTTTAAGTTGTCGGAAATTCGCCGTGTTTATGTAATTGCGATTACTTCAACACGCTGTTTTGCAAGGTAATTTGAATTATTCTCAAGCGTCAGCCAAAACGTGTGAGCCGCAACCTCACCCGGTAATGCGCACATCGCGACGCCCAAGGCCGTTTGACAGACGCAACCATCTGGTGCAGGTTGTGGTAAATATATAAGCGCAACAAAGAGTTTGGCTCTTTTTGCCTCTTTCATAACTTCACTGGGTAAACGGGGTTACCGTAATCTGAAGTACGATAATCGGAATTACCTTTGATGTTTATAGGTAGAGCGCACGAACTCGCCATCTTGAAAGAGGCGTTAAATGATCGCGAGGCCCGCCTGGTAGTCGTTACCGGGCGTCCTAAAGTCGGCAAGACGCGGCTTATTCTCGAAGCCCTAAGTGGGCGAAGTGTGATATATTTGCCAGCATCAGCCGAGACGGCACGACTGAATTTCCAGTCATTCAAGCGTGCCTGTCTGGCATTGGTCGGTTCTGAGGCCGGCTTGGAAGGCCAAAAAGACTGGATGGGCCTGCTCAGCAGTATAGCAATCGCCGCCCAAAAACGGCCAGATCTCGTCATTGTACTTGATAATTTCAGCGTGCTTTGTGAGGCAGACGAGACCTTGCCCTTTACCATCCGGACTTTCTGGCAGTCTGGAATCATGGCGCATTCGAATCTGAAGCTGATTCTGTCTGGTTCGAACATCATGCGCATGACCGACCTGACGCGGGGCACGCCTGCGCTGGCGCAACATGCCCTGGCCGGGTGCGCACCTCAGCTGATTGATGTAGGTCCGTTGTCTCTTCAGGAGGCGCGCCAGCATTTTCAGGACTGGTCAGCTGAGGCCTGTATTGCTGCTTACGCCATCTTTGGTGGTGTGCCGGCGAATCTGCTGGCCCTTGCGCCTGAGAAGGGGCTGCGCACCAACATCATTGACCTGCTGTTAACACCGAATGGCCGGCTCGTTGATGAAGCCATCAGTCAGTTAACGCATGAATTGCGTGACATAAAGGTCTATGCCAGCATCCTTCGTGCCATATCCAATGGCTACCGCGAGAGCGGTGAAATCAAAAGCTTTATCATGGGTGGCCAGACCGGTATGTCGATCAGCGCTTACCTGGAAAAGCTTCGCAACATGCGTCTCATAAGGGACGTGCGCGCCCTCGATGCCGATCCCAAGTCACGATATATTCGTTTCGCCATTACAGATCCGCTCACCCGTTTTTACAATCTGTTTGTTCAGCCTAACCGGGTGGCGATTGATCGCGGGGAAGGCGCTGACATCTTTGACAGCAAAATCCGGCACCAATTGGGTGATTACATGCTGGTTGGCTTCGAGGATATATGCCGTGATTTTGTTCGCAATCACGGCCATGCCATTTTCGGTTTTCGGCCTGATGGTGTAGGCCAGACATGGGGCAATGGCTTTGACATAGCTATCGCTGGACGTCTGACAGATAAGACACCCTTTTTCGGAGCGTGTGCGTGGAGTACGCGCCCAGTCGGTGAAGCCGGCGCCGAATATCTGATACAGCAGGTTAAACGAACAGATTACGTTCCTGAAAATGTTTCAAATGATGGCAGAATACCGCCCGCCAAATATGTAATGTTTTCGCGTGCGGGCTTTACCGAAGACGTCCGGGGCCAGGTCCTGCAAGCGCACGAGTTTAAGCTGGTGACCCCTGAGGAACTTGTCCGCGCCGGTTGACCGATGAAGGCAACGATGCTGCTGCGACAGAATGCTGTGACAGTAGTTGAGCGCGATGTAGGGGGATTGTTTAAGGGATTGGTTTTCAACGATAAATCGTTGCGTAAACCCCTAGATGGTGCCCAGGAAAGGACTCGGCCCTTTAAAATAGTCAATTGAATCAATTTCCTATTGGAAAGGTGTGAGGGCAATGTCCCCCCAAAAGTCCCCCCAAGCTTGAGTGCTGGGTTCTTAAGACTGACTCAAATTACACCAATATGACCGTTGGTGTCCACTGGTGTTCGTACGGGTGCGCTGCATGTAGGTACGGCACAAATCAACGGTCCGAGATTTGCTTTTTTCGAAAATTCGTTCGACGAAGGTGGAATGTCGAATGTGAAATTCGAGAAGGACACCTAGTGCTGGGTCCGCTCGTTTACTTGGTTTCCAAATGCACGGACACCATAAAATCATATTTGCCTTTGCACTATTACGATTTCCGAAATTGGCCCTAGGCGACATTGGCATTTCATTCGGTTACTATGCCAAGGGGCTATCTTGGCAAGAAGTAACGGGTCTGGCCGTCAACTTGATCTGTTCGGGCAAGGCCAGTCGCTACTAGCGTTTCCAATACTTCTGCGACGCGCTCCTTGCGCTTGGAGGTGTTACGCCCATCAAATGCGCTCGCAATCATTTCCGGTCGGGTTGGTTCGGGGGCTTTTTTAAGGAGGTCGCGCACTAGCCTTATTTGCTCCAGACCGTCTTTCGGCCAAATGGGATCTTTGACCGCTTCGGGCAATTGTATCTCTACTGTTTGAGCACTCTCGCTTTCCTGCATTGAGGCTTTGGTAGCAAATTTCGATTTCTGGTAATCTGTGCGAAGCCAACGCACTTGCCCACGACTCTCTTCCTCAGCCAGGTCGTGATTCAATGCTACCAGTCTTATCAATAGTTCTTCTTCTGCATCTTCCTGTTGTGTGGTTTTGTGTGTTGTCGGCACTGTTGCGCCCGGCTTGCCTACTAATCCAGGGATGAGGTCTTCCCACCCGTAAGCCTGAAGCACAGTTCGGTCGATTTCGTCGTGTATGTCTTTCAACACAGATATCGCTCCCTCCTGACGTATTTTACGCTCCGCGTCTGTGAGGGGTGGTACATCACACCCATTCTCTAGCTCCAGAAATCGCTCCAAAGAATTATATAAATCCGTCATCGAAAGAAATGCATGTTCCGAAAGCCGTTGTTTACGGAAACGGTCAAGTCGTGCTCCGAGTCCTGTCAAAACGCGAGAAAGTTCTATGTTCTCATCATCTTGAACTGCTCTAGGAAAAGGAAATTTATCGAATACGAGTGTATTTTGGTAACGGGGATCATTACCCGCGCCCATTCGACCTCCGAGCCGTAGCGCCCAATGAGAATGAACTCTTGAATGAAGAGTCGCAAAAATGCTGAGGCTATCGACCGCTAGTCCAACTACTGAGCCGTCGATGAGCACTTCGGGCCATGGTTCGAAAACAAAATAACGATGCTTGGAGACTTCAACCGTTACAATATATTGGCGTAGGTCCTTTAACGCATGCCGGAGTTCGGGCCTCGGTTCGCCAAACAACCACCAACGATCACGGTGGGACGGCCTTCGCACTTCATCTTTGAAGGGCTTTACTAAGTCATATAGATGTTGATAAGCTGCAGGGTACTGGTCCATGACTTCAGCTTCATTCAAACCAAAAAGATCGATGACATATGTTGGTTGGGCATTATCTTTGATTTGATCGCCGCCAATGTATTTTCGAACGGGTTTGCCAAGTGGGTCGGAACCGTGGATCACCTGTAATTGCCCGGGCTCGATCTGGAAGTCATCATGGCCTAATTTACAGCCTTGAAATGAGATCGCTGCGTTCCCTCTTAGAGCTTTTGCGGCCGTAACATCGACGCCGACATTCAAGTCGGCATGTATCTCCCCCTCATAGCCATTTAGTTCCACAAACGGCGGTTCGCCTCGAATGATCTTTCGCTCTGAAGCGACCTTAAATATTTTTCCTGGGCCGCGTTTCCTACCTCCAACAGTGAATGCGACGCGGACCGCAGCGGCATTACTGTCGTCCACCCAAGGGTGATTGGGAACCGCAAATGTCAGTTGAAATTTTTGATTGTTTGTAATTGTCGAGATAACAGAGCGATTGGTAACTTGCGCGATGGATTTTGTAGTCACAAGTCCAAATTGGCGTAATTCTCCAGATATCAATTTTTTCGCGGCTACCGCCCACCAATAAGAAACGAAGTCCAATGAATTGGGCAAGCCGCGATATGCTCGAAAAAGCGCATCGACATACCCGTTTCCAAGACGTCTTCTGAGCAGCTTGTTTCCTATAAAGGGGGGGTTCCCTACGAGGAATTCACAGGGTGGCCATGGCGCTGGCCTCGGGTTGATATAATTGTACGTGTCCTGTTGTGCGGTCTTATCTGGTATAAGTTGTCCGGATGCCGGTGATTTTAAGTGCGTAGTTCCGTCCCATATTGTGACCGTATTCCCGTGCTCATCCAGCGCCGGTACCCGGTCATCATATACGATAATCGCATCCTGTTGGTTGATGGTGCCGTAGGCGTGCAAGATTGGGGCTGAAATTGAAGAGGGACCAGAGGTTTTCAGCTGCCATTTAAGATAGCCTATCCACAGGACTAAATCGGCAATAGGTACTGCTCGTGGATTCAATTCAAGTCCGTAAAATTGGCGGGGGCTAACAGTCTCGCCTTCGATGGCTAAACGTCCCTGCGTCTCTCCAAGGTCCTCTAAAGCTTCGAGCACCTCGCCTTCTAAGCGCTTCATTAGCTCGAGGCTTACGTAAAGGAAATTTCCAGTTCCACAGGCTGGGTCAAGAACCCGTATAGTGCACAGTTTGTGGTGATAAGCTTTTACCTCAACAAGCGCCTGTTTGTTGTTGCCTCTATCACGTAGCTCTTTGACGTGCCCCTGGACCAAGTCCCAATCGGCACGCAAAGGCTCTATAATAGTAGGGATGACCAGCCGCTCTACGTAAGCGCGCGGCGTGTAATGTGCACCAAGCTTGGCGCGCTCACGAGGTTCAAGCGCGCGTTCCAGTAGGGTGCCGAATATTGCCGGCTCGACTTCTGACCAATTTTTACCGGCGGCAATCCAAAGTTCATGAATGTCGTCGCGATCCAAGGCTAGTGCGGTGCGCTTTTTAAATAACGAGCCATTGAATTTCTTTAAAGTGGCATTGAGGTGGGGGGAATATCCGCCATCGTCCATGACGGCCCAAAGCCCCTCAAGGGCTGGAACAAAATTCTCAGGCGTGCCTCGCATCTGTCCGAGAAGGTTCTGAAATCCTTTTTCTGGGATCAATTTCACGTCTTCAGCAAACATGGTGAAAAGGCATCGCATAAGGAATTCGGCCACATCTTTTGCGTCGTGCTTTCCTTCCAACCGTTTGGCGATAATAGCGAGACGTTCCGCAATATCCCTAGTCACTTCCGCTGATATACGGGCCGGGTCAAGCGAGAAAGGTTCGTTCCATATTGCGCGAAGGCGCGCCTGTACATGTTGGTCGCGAAGATCTTCTAGATCAATGCGATATGATTGCCGGTCTGGAAAATGAGCGTAGTTTTTTCCTTGACCGGAAAAGTCTGCATAGATTTCGATTATGTGGCCGACATCGACCACAAGAATGAAGGGGGGGTAACCGTGCTCCACTGGCAACGCTCGAGCATAATCTTCCGCTTGTTTACGTGCGGCCACCATTACCTGGTCCCAACCACGCGTTCCACGCTTTGCTTGGCCCAATTTGAACTGGTTGCCGTCTTCAAAAGTCTGATCCGCTACGGCGCTTCCAAGTTTCAAGTGTTGACGTTTAGAGGATTGTTTGGCCTCGAGAATAAAGCTTCCGCGACGGTAACAATCGATTCGGCCGGCAGTTCGCGATCCATTTAAATGTTTGAAGTCAACCCGACGCTCGAAAACATAGTCATTTAACTCATTGCGCTCCTGCGCCATGTTAGGTCGCGGCAAGCCGAGCGCTTCACATAGACCAATCGTAAAAAGTTGGTAGTTCGCAAGTTCCGAACCACCCGAAACAGCGCCTTCGGCAATCAGAGCATCTAGCTTTTCGTTGTCGACGTGCGTAGAGGCCATTTTGATGTCGTGGGACTTTCAAATCAAAGGTTATTTTGCCAATGTTCTCTAAACAAATTCATATCGTATTAACGCTGTGAGCATTTAAGGCGTGTACGAGGCGCGGTGGTTTAATTGTCCATTCTTTCAAGGTGTCCGCTTCGGATGCGGGCCCATCATGTAACGGCCAGCTATCCTATTGGCGGCATGATGTGTGATCCCTCGTGCTCCAGGTTGTTCGCCCGCCGATCGAGCTCGGGGCGGACACTTTCTTGTTGAATAATGGGATATCTGGTTTCATTCGGGAATCAATCTGAAGAAGTTCGCGACAACCGGAGCTACAGCCTTGCCAATTTGCGCAACTCACGTTTTCAATTTATGCGTTAGCCACTCATTGCTTTCAGCAGGATAGCCGCGAACTTGAGCCAAGTAGATTTTTCACGAATAAACGGCTTCAAAAAGGGACAAAGAAACTCTTTTGAAGAATTGGTATGTCAGCTGGCGCGTCGGGAGCCAAACCCAGACACATCCGTATTCCGTCGAGTAGATGGAGCGGGAGGTGACGGTGGTGTAGAAGCTTATTGGTTGGACGATGACGGAACGAAAAGCGGCTTTCAAGCGAAATTCCATTTAAAGTCTGGTGACATAGATTGGACTAAGGTGGACCAATCTGTTCGCCAAACGCTTGAATCGCACCCCACGCTCGACCGGTATACAGTCGCATTTCCCTGCGATCTGACCGACAGGCGCGGTGTTAAAAATAAGGGCAAGACTGGCTGGGACACCTGGACTGCTCATGCCGCGACGTGGCAAGCTTGGGCGACTGAGCTCGGTCGAGGCAGAATAACTTTTACGGCATGGACCGAATCGGATTTGCTCGATCGTTTGGCAAGACCCGTTTGCGCAGGGTTGCGGCTATTTTGGTTTGGAGCGACGGAACTGACGCCGGAGTGGTTTTCCCGGCATGTGAAAACTTCAGTCGCGCTCCTCGATGAAAGGTTCCATCCTGAGGACCACGTAGACGTTGAACTTCAAACACTATTCGACACGATGCATCGGAGGGAGAGCGTCGTGCATAAACTAGATGCTGCGCTCACCGCGCTTTCATCTGCGATTTTGCCAATCCACGGTGCCAGAAAATATCAAAATAAGGAATCGACGCGTCTGCTTGATAGGTTCCTAGACGCTTGTACAGGCGTTCAAAGCCTTTCAACGAACATCAATGAAGCCGTCGACCAACCTTGGGACGTGACCAAATGGCGTACCAGCATTGCGGAAGCCCGTAATGCCTTGAGACCGGTGCAAAGGTGGCTGCAAGACAAAGTTATCCCGGCTCCCAAAAACAAGTCAGCTAGCGTTAAATCCGAGTTGAATGAAATCAGCCAGTCTCTTCGGTCGTACGGACAGGCATTAAATCGTTTTGAAAGCCACGTGACGACACCCGCGTTCGACGCCGAAAATGAGCGCCTCGCGTTTGTCATGGGAGAGGCGGGCACAGGTAAGTCTCATCTATTCGGTCACGAGGCTCAGGAGGCCGCACAACGGTCGCAGCCCACTATATTGCTTCTAGGGCAGCAATTTTCAGATGGTGATGCATGGTCGCAAATTGCATCCATGTTGGACTTGCCTGGCGTTTCTAGCGACACTTTGCTTGGCGCTTTGAGCGCAGCCGGCGAGGCAAATCGATCGCGTGCGTTGATTTTGATTGATGGGATCAACGAAGGGATTGGAAGCTTCTATTGGAAAAATCAACTTGCAGGTTTCCTGTCCAAGCTTAAACCGTATCCAGGAGTTGCGTGCATTGTCTCCTGCCGGTCAGCATATGGACCCTTCGCAATTCCGCCAGCGTTGCGCGCGGGTACCAGGACGTTCGATCTACGAGGGTTTGCGAGCCAGAATGAACAACTGCGTGCAGCTCAGGTTTACTTAGACAGAAGGGGAATTGCCCGACCGAGCACACCCTGGTTGAGCCCAGAATTCATCAATCCTCTATTCCTGCGAACAACCTGCTTGGCATTGGCGTTGGAAGGCAAATCGGAGTTTCCGAAAGGGTTGCGCGGCACGAGGGCGATCCTGGCCTATTATCTGGATGCCGTAGGGCGTAACCTGCACGCAGGCTCGGATCGAACGGATGATCTCATCCCCCCCACAAAGGCCGCAATGTTACGGGTGGCTGGGCAAATGGCCCGCAACCGGTCGGATTTCCTGACCCGCGCGGAGGCAATTTCTCTGGTTTCTGAGGAGTTTGCCTCTTATGTGGCCCCTCCCGGCAGAACTTGGATGGAGGTACTGCAACTTGCGGGATTGCTAAGATTGGACCCTCCCGCTGGAGAGCCGAGCGATGATCCGCTGGACTCCTCTCCGGATATTGTCCGGTTCTCATTCCAGCGTTTCCAAGACCATTTGATGGGACAAGCCCTCCTAGCGGGGATAACCGATGTCCAGGATGCCTTCAAAGTCGGAGGCGAACTATCGTTCATGGTGGAGGGTGACACGATTGTTTGGGAATGGCAGGGGCTGATGGAAGCCCTCAGTTCACTCGTTCCTGAACAATTCAAACTTGAATTGGTAGACGTGTTGCCAGGGAAGTTTGAAAAGTGGTGGCGCTGGCCGCTCTCGCATGGCTTCGTTGAAAGCGCGAAGTGGCGGTCGCATGATGCGTTTTCAGACCGTAGCCTCGAACTGCTCAATATGTTGCACAGGGCGCACGAGGACAGCTTTGAGCTGCTTGTGGAACTCTCGGTATCGGCAGGCCATCCCTGGAATGCCGAGCTGCTGCATAAGAACCTGATTGGTCGAGAGCTGTGGGATAGAGATCGGTTTTGGACCGAAGGCTTAAATGGTCGGAGCGATGATGAAACTGCGCCGGTTGGGCGACTCATCGACTGGTGCCGAGTTGGCCAAAGTCCGGCCACATCTCTGGAAAACCAGAGATTGGCCGCTCTCACTCTATGCTGGTTTTTTACGACCACTAACCGGACAATCAGAGACAAAGCCACCAAAGCGCTTACCACTTTATTTCTGAGACGGCGCGAATTGTTTCCCGAATTGCTGACCAGATTTGTCGGTGTGAACGACATGTACGTTCTGGAAAGGTTGCTTGCGGCGGCTTTCGGGGCGTGTTGCTTGGATCAAAGCTCAGAGCGAGTCGCTCCTTATGCTAGCGCGGTTGCAGCGGGCATTTTTGGGCCAGAAGGCCCGCCGCTTCATTTGCTCGTACGAGACTACGCGTTCGGCATCGTGGAACTGGCGAAGGCACGGGAATGCCTTGCAGCCGGAATCGAAGTAGACAAATGTGGGCCACCTTACAACTCTGCGCCACCGTCCTTCCGCCTCACGGAAAAAAGTCTCAAAGGCATAGCCGCCAAAGCCGGGGGAGATGATATTTTGCGGTCGGCAGCCGGAATTATGGGCGATTTCGGCCAGTATAAAGTGAAAAGTCAAATTGAAGACTTTTTGACCACTCCGTTGACTGAGCCCGTAAAGCTGCGACCACGGCAGAAGCTCATGCGGTTTGAAGAAGAGGTGGTCAGGCTCTCGGATGGTCGACGAAGAGCTTTTGAAACATTGACCGAGATTGCCAATCCTTATCGAGCTGGCATCAAAGGATTATCGATTGGAAGACCAGCGCCGGCTCCAAGCGAAGAAAGCATCGCGGCTTGGCAAGAAAAGGTAAAGGCTGCGGAGGTGAGTTTTGTTACGCTGCTAACGCCGGAAGAGTTTCAGCGCTATTTGGACGAAGCGTACAATGAAGTGCATGTTGTTCGTGACGGTTCTGATTTCCAACCCGAGCGTATCAATACTGAGAAAGCTAAACTATGGGTGGCTAAACGAGCCTATGAGCTTGGGTGGACGGCGAAGCGGTTTCCCCGTGACTCATTTCGAAGTGGGGAATACAGCCGGGGGCGGGCAGAAGTTGAGCGCATTGGAAAAAAATATCAATGGTTAGCTCTATCAGAGCTCATGTGCAGGGTATCGGACAACTATTGGAAGGAGTCGCGGTACGATTCGGAGCCTACGAAGTATAGATATCCCACCGATATCGGTTTTGTCCGCGACATCGATCCTACCATAGTAACCCCTAGTATGGGCCCAGTCTCATCCGACAAATCGATTTTGGGGCATGGCTGGGCGCTTGCTCCTACCATCGTGCAATCGTCCATAGACGAAGCGGACCTACAAGCATGGCCGTTTACTGAAAATTCCTACAAAGATTTCCCGAAGTGGGTGCAGCGCACCGATCCAGCAGGCGGAAAATGGATCGTCCTTTTTGAGCATGCGGGCAAAGAAAACCGTTATCCCAAAGGAGTCAGACGTGAACATGGATTAAGACAGCAAGAGTTCAGGTTTATCCATTGTGGAATGGTGAAGCCGGCTCAGCTTGATGAAATTGTCTCAATTCTTTCAGGCAGGAAGTCTCTCGACGTTAACAATTGGGAACCCCGAGGATTCACAGATGACCAATTCCTCCTTGAGGCGCCTTGGCGCGATGTCTGGCCTCAACATAAATGGACCCCGGAATCCTCTGCCGTGCCATCCTTCATCGACATCGCGCATCCTGCATTTCGATATCATTGGGAGGATCATGTCGATGCGGCTCTACCTGACGGAGCCAGCGCCACTCTGCCTTCGCCTTGGCTTGCCAATGAAGTAAATATACGGCCGAGGCCCGATAACCCAAGCGTCTGGTATGATGCAGCAGGGCAAGAAATGTTCCGAACTTTTCACGGACAGGAAAGTGATCGCTCGGTTCTTTTGAAAGAATCGGCATTGGCGCAAATCATGGGAACGGGCGAGTTCACATCAATTTGGCTGCTGATCGCTGAGCGTGGTGCTTGGCCGGGTGGTAGTAATGACGAGGCAGCATGGCGGAGAATTGAAGGCGTGTGTTGGCTCGACAATGGTGAATTTAAATCCAGGCTTTGGCATGAGGATCACGTCAATAAGCGCTCGCGTGTCACGAAGAAATCGGCGCCGACCGCGACACCTTAGAAGTCGAAAAGGCCGCACACACCTTGCCTCTTTATTTGGGTCCCGCGACCCAAATCACAAGCTGTATGACGCTTACCGCCAAGCCTATCACGGCCGCGATCGCCGCGATGGTCCGATTTTTGCGGCTCTCTAGCAGACGATCGAGGAAATTAAGGAAGCCGCGACCGCTGGTCTTGAGCTTGCCCTTCATGGCGGCGGAAATCACGTAGCTGAAGAAGCCCACTTTTGCGATCGTTGACGCATTCATACGTATGAAGTCTTTGGCTTTGAACGCCTCGGACTCTTCCCGGCCGGAAAGGAAGCCTTGGATTCGCCCGCCATTCAGATTCATCAAGGAAGCCATGCGGGGATCAGGCGCATAATCTTGCCCATAGCGCTCTTTGAGCGCGTCGTTGAGATTGATCCGCACTTCAACAGGTATGCTCGGGGGTTCTTTTTTTACGAGGACACGGTAGCGGTGTTCGAGATGCTCGAAGCCGAATGTCACATTCCTCATATTCCAATGAACCCAATATTTCTCGCGGCGATCTCGGGCCCAGTCGTAGAAATGGGTCAGCAGTTCGCGTTCGATTTCGTCGTAATGGGCTTCGATCTGGTCCCAAGGTATGCCGAGGTATTCAGCCACGGTATGTGTAGCAAAGCTAACTGTCTGCCCGCTTTCATAATGGCGGACGACAACCGATGTTATCCTTGGGGACAGAGCTACGGCGCCGGCCATGGCCTCGGCGTCGAAGAGAGACTGTGACGAATAGTGAATGATGTAAAAGCGGTCGGGGTGCTTTTCGACCTCTGACCAAAACCCAGTATCCCTCGCCATACGCCGTCCCCTTAGTCTGCAAGCGCGTACTTTAGCAAAGGCACATCGACCTTTGCTAGAGCACATTTCCAATGTGCCTAGCAAAGGTCAGCTTAGAACACCCCTCAAAGCAGCTTGCGCCTTAGGTTCATCGTCGAGATGACGGATTCAAAGGTCTTCCTTTCAGCGGCGGTGAGGGAGTTGGTAAAAACTGCTGCAATCGCATTAAGGTGCTGAAAGGTCTCTGGTGAGCACTGGTTTATCATCTCGCCATGAAACCAAGCAAACGGACTAAGCGCCTGGGTCATTTGCAAATCACCGAAAGCATTCGAGATAACGCGTCGGACCCACTGATCTGGAGCCCATTTTCGCTTGCAGGCCTCGATAAAAGGGGGACCACCAAATCGGAAGATTTCGTTTATTAACAGGATATCGAGGGGCGGTAGTTGCGCCCATAGTATTTTGTAGTTTTGGTTCCTGGCTTTCGCGCCGATCAGTCTGGCAGCACGGAACCAGCGTTCGGTAATGCCGTTTTTTCGGATCTGAGTCATTTCGACAATTGAGCTATCCAATGCTTTGGCAATTTTTTGATTGCTTTCTGGTGGGAGATTGCCATCGCATACGAACAAGGCCTGAGACATCTCCAGCAGTGAGGATTTGCCGGCGAGAGTCTTCATCCAAGCATCATGGTCGCACTCGTGTAACAAGCCCTTCGCCAAGCCCATAACCGTCTGAGTGAGATCGGGCAGGTTAGCTGTTGGCACCAACTCAAGATAAGCACGGAGGACATCCATTTTGGCCTCCGCTGTCCGTAGAGCAGCGACCTTTCCCCAAAACTTTGGTGTCTTCGAGAGTGCAAATAGGCCTTCCATGGGCATTGGCTCAAGGCATAAGCAAAGCGCAGGGAATGCCTCAAGTAACGGGGCGATGGCGACTTTACTGAAGGTTTTGTCTCTCACAGAGTCAGTCAGCAATATTCGAGCGACCGGCAGGAATTCAGGACATGCGGCGGCCGAGCGTGCAACTCGCACCAGCGCATCGTTCTTTGCTCCGAATTCATCGAGGGCGGTTTTGATGAGTTCGGGTAGCCCTGGGTGGTCTTTAAGTTCCCGTTCCCAAGAGCCATTCAGGGCATGCTCATTGCCGTAAAGAAGAGCAAGCGCACAAAGGCGCGCAATGGCTAGGACTGAGGCGTTGCCCGCATCGGTATGTTTCCTAACCATCATCGCGAGATTCATTCTGTCGATGGTTGTTGCATCGAAGTGGATTGAGTTGGCAAGGCGGCCGACGATCTGCAGGGCCGCAGAAAGCGCTGGTGACGGTTCGCTGAGATCGCAAATCTCCAGGGCGGTTCCCATCAGCGGGGTCCAGTTTGAGATTTCGCGCCTGCTTTCAAACTGCAAAAAACGTTCGCTGACGATCTCGCCGTCACCAGACTTGAGTGTGTTGGAGAGGTCCTGGGGAATATCATTTGGGTTGGTCGGGAGCAACATAGTCGCTATCCGCTTGCGACTATAGGCGAGGTCGTTGATCAGCAAGTAGTCACTGACGCTCGTGTTCACCGTTACGGGGGGGAGGTCCAAGTTGAACTGATCGGCTGCCCGGAATATCGCCTCGATGATTTCCAGAAAAACTTCAGAGTTTTCCCTCGACCGTGCCGCGTTGAAAGAGAGCTCAGAGAGCTTAACGGGAATGTCAGACAGAAAGTCAGGCAGCCCCGCAGGGTCGCCGTACGCGATGAGATAGTTGATAGCGGTCAATGTCCCGGCTGTAGGGGCCTCAAACCCTGTGGCCGCCACGAGCATGCGCCGTAAGCCATTCCAGCTTTCGCTAACCCATCGCTCATCGCTCGGTTCGACCGTTGCCAGTAGATTTGCGGCATTGATCGGCAATATGGCGACCGGGCTGGTGTTATTCGTCTTGATGAGACGCACAAAAGCGCCACCAAAGCCGGGTGTCTTTGCGAGTGTCGCAAACTCACTTTGCGTGATTGTGCGAATGCCGGCGCGCAACTGATCTTCTACGAGCACTTGAAGTGCGGATTCCAGAGATACGCCATAGTGTAACGCCGCAATCGATCTAGCCCAATCTTGGTCAGGCGCCGCCATTTGCATGGCTTGAGAACCCAGTGCTTTGACGACGTTATTTTTGAAGATCGGTCGAAAGATGACGAAAAGGGCTACATTCGCGAAAGAAATGCCATCATCCTTGCGCTCAAGCCAGAGGGTAGCAATTGCATTGACCGTGACGTTAATGCCTCTTGGCGTGAGATGCTCTCCGCGCTCCCGTGAACTTTCGAAAATCTGGCAGGTATCGTCGATCCAGGATTTCGGAATGCCTGGCCCAAAAACCTTGGCCAGCCGCTTGGCGAGATAGTTGCTCCAATCTGATTGGACGGGAGGGGGAACACGAAACGTCAGATCAAAAGTCTTATCCATGAACAGCTGGCCGAGATGATCTTCTGTCCCAATCTCGCCCGGCCTGTCGCCATACAGACGCCCAACAGCCTCCTCATCGATCGGCAAAATGACAACAGGTAGCCGTTCAAACGCCTTATCCTTTTGGTTTAATCCGAGAAAGAAGCTGCGGATGGTCGTCCACATAGCCAAGGCTTCGGTTTCGTGTAGACGGTCAAGGTTGTCTATGACCAGCACCGTACGAACACCTGGCAGATATCCGTCTTCAAGGAGCTCCCCAAAGAGCTTTTGAAACTCGATCGCGGAGGGTTCGACATCGCGGACAATGCGAGTCTTTTTTGTTTCCGGGACCTTGTTGACAAGGATAGCAAATGGGGAGTGAAAGCGCTTCTCGTCGTCCTTGGACAACGCCTTTTTGACATATAGACCGATAGCCGCGATGAAAGGCGCCAACATCAACAGGTAGCCGAACAAGGTGAGGGATGACACCTGCCAGCTGGTGGCGGCTTTGAACGCCTTTTGCATATTTTCCTCGGTCAGCAGCTTCATGCCCAGCGGGACGCAAAGGAGCGAGAGAGAAGCGATGAGGCCTGATAACGTCAAGGTAGGGGTCGTTGTAACGGTCTCGTCCTTAACCGAGCCATTCAGCTTATCCATTTCAAGCTGCCATTTTTCACCCTTGTCGAAATCTGGCACCATCAGAAATTTCAGAAACGCTTCGAGGAATGATCGGCGTGGCGGATCACTCTGATGAACCCAGGCATCGTAATAGAAAAAGCGCGTAGCGATTACAGTGTCCGCACCTTCCATGTAGGTCTCAAGATTCTTGACGACGGTGGACTTCCCGCTGCCCCATCGCCCGAGAACCCCTATCGTCTTTAAATTCGAATTACCTATGATCGCGTTGCCGATCGCGGCGGCGATTTTTGTGTGGGACTGGAATTGATCTATGTCTGACGCGTCATCACGTATGAAATGGAATCTTGGCACCTGATCCGTTGAACCGTCTTCCACTTTTTGCCCCCAGCTTCGCAGACTAGAATAGTCGCCCCCTGACAACGTAGAAAGCCCATTGAAAAACTCAAGAGCAAACTGGGCGGTCGATCTATGTCGTTCGTAGCTAAGAACGTTACCTGTTTCGGGCGAGCAGTGAATATTGCACTCAAATGACCGGGGCGGGGCGCAAAATGGACGCGCGTAATCTCTGTGCCGGGATACGCGTCGCTCTTGGTCACGGATGATCAGTTTTCGGCGGATTTGTCGTCAGCCGCTTACCAATCATTTCTGGCTCGCCGTCTGCATAGTGCAAAATGACTGACATCGTTCCGTCAGTCGCCTTCACAAATTCCAGGGTCAGATTGTCCCATGATTTTGAATAGAATGTCGTCTCCGATGAGGCATATATCCTATACTCAGGATATTCACCCGCTCCGACGGTCATCCGGCCATTTTCATAGGCGACGACAAATTGATACGTGGGCGACACCACGTAAGTGCCGACGTAACTGGCCAAAACCGCAGGTGATACCAGATTCGGCTTGGGTGGAAGTCTCCCTGGGAGGCCGTGAGCCACATTCAGCAAGCCATTTCCGAGCACTTCTGTCTTTTGCGTATCGAGGTTGCTAAAGACAATGACGCTCAACTTGCCGTCCGGTTCATAATGCGCGCTCGTGCGGAAACCGGAGGCGTGGCCATTATGACTGACATCTAGATGTCCGTCTGAACTACCCACAAGGACACCGAAACCATAATCAGCCTTGAACGGCGTAATCATTTGATTCAGGGACGCCGGCGATAAGACGCCTCCGCCAAACAGCTTTTCCTGCCACAGTCCCATGTCATGTGTTGTCGAAACGAGACCCGCAGCGGCAAAGCCGAGGCTGAGCGCATAGGGGGCGGGATTGGGTATGGCCCCGTCGATACGTATCAAATGGCCTTGTGCCTGGTCCCGGGAAGATGGTGGATTATATGCGGTAGCCGTCATGCCCAAGGGACTGAACAGGTTGTCGTGAAGGAAGTCACCATAGGATTGGCCGCTGACCTTTTCGATGATCAGGCCCAGTACATCGTAGCCAGCATTGCTGTATCCATACTGGCTTCCCGGCTCGAATTTCAGAGGCTCGTTACGGATCGCCGTCCATAACTGCGCGGGTGTTTTGTCTTCGGCCCAATGGCCAGGGAAGTCGTCACTGACATCGCCAAGCCCAGAGGTGTGGGTAAGCAGGTTGAACAGTGTGATGTGCTGCCAACTGGCAGGTGCATCGGGAAAATACTTGCCTACCGGGTCGCTGATCTTCAGCTTGCCGCGCTCTTGCAGCAGTAAGATTGCGACCGCAGTGAACTGTTTGGTGAGTGAGCCGATGGGATATGTAGTCTCCGGCAGATTGGGGCGGCCTGTTGTCACGTCGGCCATACCATAGCCCTTGTTCAGCAGAACCTTGCCATTCTGCGTAACAAGGGCAGATCCCATGAACCGACCGTCATCAACCCAGGCCTGGACCAGATTGTCTAAGGCGCGCGTTTCCTCTTTCGGACTGGCATAGCTTATGGTACGGGCGGCTGGCGGCAGGGACGTGAGGTCGGTACGCTTCAGATCGAGCTTGGACTTCCAGCCGTCCTTGCCATATTGAAATATGCCTATCCAAGATGCCTTAGCGGTGTCCCAGTGACCATCGAATGAACCGCCCGCCCCCGGCACGCTAAAGCTCAAATGATCGCCGGTCGCGACGACATCGACGATCGCTGTAGTCTGAGCATGACTATCCGGCGCATCGAGTGGGGCCTCATGGTTGGCGAATGTGCCGAAAAGCTTGCCGTTAGCACCCGTTTCGATATGCACCAGACTGATCGTGTGTCCATCGATCTCGCCCATCCAGTTGCCCATGGCCGGCTCGCAAAGCGCTGGCGAAGTCCAAATCAATATTCCAACCGAAACACATAATGCCCCCTTCATCGTCATCCTCCCGGTCGATTCACAAACATCACGCACACGATTGGGTATAACTGTGGCTTTTTCGGTTCGACCAAGGTTCCCCTATCGGGCGGGAAGGCGACATCAACAGAGCTGTAGGAAATCAGTTTGTACCGGTGATCGGTGAAACGACGATGCGACATTGCCGGCTCATTTTCGTTCGAATAGCTTCTGCCTTGCAAGCCGAAACCGCCTGATGATTGTGTTCTAGGAGAGAAGCAGCGTACTCGATTTCGGACCAGGATTCCGAATTAGCGGATGCCATCAGACGTTGGCCCGCCTTCCAGCGATCGATGCCTAAAATCCAGGCTGCCCCGTGCTCAGGTGCAAGGTGAAGGGTTCCAATTGCGATCAGAAGCCCCATCATAACGCCAGCGCTGACAGCACCAAGCCCAACCTGTCGTAGTCGTCGATTTTGTCGACCGGCCTCGCGGGCTTTGGCGACGTGTTCCTGAATAGTCTTGGTTGCTTGGGCTAGTGTCCGGGCCGACTCCATTATGGTATCGCGATCCTGTTTTCGCGCTTGGTCACCAGCCATCACAATCTGATTTGCCAAACCCTCCGGTGTCGCCTGCATGGACGGACGATTGATCAGCCAGGTCAAGCTTTTCGAAGCATCCTTCAGGTCTCGCATCATTTTGCCGAGTGTCTCGGTATAATCGGGCGCGAGACCTCGCTCATTCAGCAATCGCTCAATGGCCCGCCGTTGCAGCACCACTTCCTTTCGCAGCTCTGCAAATTCCTCGGCGGCAGATTTTGGAGCCTGGTCAGTCATATCTTCCTCCTTGCTCACATTCCTATCTCAAGGCCGCGATCGCGTTGCCGGCCGAAACCAATGCTTTCAGCCAGGTCGTGAGATAACGAACGACTGCGCTCCAAGGGCGGCAGATTCCCAAGACCCAGGTCCTTGCGTCGATTACGCAGAACCGACTCCAACTGGGGATCGCGCTCCAGCTTGTGGGCGCGCTCGTACAAGTCATCGCCGATGCGGCTGGCCATGGCCCGGTCGCCTGTACGTTTTGCAGCAAGCCGTTGGGTATTCAGTCCGGTCCATTCATCGACAAACCGATCTGCGCGCATGGTCGGGTTCGCGCGAACTTCCGCCTCTATTTGTAAGGCTCGGATCGACCGCTGGGTGCGCCCGCCGGCCGCTTCACTCGCCATGGACGGATCGTGCAAGTAAGCGCGCTCCAGATCTTGCGAGGCGTGCTTGTCGAACGCGTTCAGGGCAGCGCGCGCCTTTTCAAACGCAGTCTTTTGATGCGGCAAGATCGGCAGGTCATTGTTCCGCATTCGGATGACATCGACGGCTGCGACGGCGTGATGGCGGATAGCCTGGTCGCGTAGACCCTCGCGCTCCGCTCGGTAGTCTACTGGCTTCGCCTGCGGTGCCGGATTCCTTTGCCCCAGGTCCAGGCCGTCGAAGACACTGCGCACCTGTTCTGGCAGCTTGCGGACGATCTCGATGACCCGCTCGCGGAAGGTGATGCCGCGGCTTTCTGCGAAGGCCTTGGCGCCATCATAATCCTGCGCCATGTCCTTCGACCGCTCGCGCGACAGGGTACGGCTGAGCCGGTTCAGATCCTCGAAGTCATCTTTGCCATAATGCAGATCTACACTGTCACGATGGCGGGACAGGGCGACATAACTCGAATGGCTATCAAGACCCGGCGTGGCCAGAACGTGCACGCGGTCAATCGTGACGCCCTGGGATTTGTGGATGGTGACGGCATAGCCGTGATCAATGGCATTGTACTCCTTGAGATCGAACGCCACCGACCGGCCATCGTCCAGGCGAACGGACATCCGGCTTGCCTGAACAGACTCGGCCGTGCCCAAGGTGCCGTTTTTGACGCCGCCATGCTCATCAAGCCCGCGCTCGTTCTTCAGAAACAGAACGCGGTCGCCAGGCGCGAACGTGCGCCCGCCGCGCTCGACCTTGACCTCAACATCCTCACCCAGAACGCCGTGCCCTTTCAGGCGCTCGCGTGCCAGACTGTTCAGTGCCTGCACCTCGTCATTGGTGTGGGTCAGGATCAGACGCGAAGCGTCCGGATGATCGATCCGGTCCTTGTCCCAGCGCTCGACCAGCGCCTCGCGGGCATCCTCACGGTTTTCCGCCTCATGGACATGCCCATGGTCATGATAAGCGCGCAGCGCTTGCTGAGTGCGCTCTGTCGCCAGATGCCTTGTGGCGTCTCGCTGCCAGTCTTCATGCTGACGGCGGACCTGCGTAATCTCGATGCCGCCGTGGCGCTCATGAATCGACCGGAAGGCCGCGCCGGCCTCAATGGCCTGAAGCTGCTCCGGGTCGCCCACCAGCACGACCTTGGCGCCGGCCTCCGCCGCTGCCGACAACACGCGCTCCATCTGCCGCGTGCCGACCATACCGGCTTCATCGACCACCAGGACATCGCGCGACGTCAGGACCTCACGCCCTTTACCCCATTGATGCTCAAGACTGGCAATGGTGCGTGATTGAATGCCCGAACCTGCCTCCAGGTTCTCAGCGGCAATGCCGGACAAGGCTGCCCCTCTGACGGTGTAGCCGGCATCCTCCCAAGCCTCTCTGGCCACGTCCAGCATGGCGCTCTTGCCGGTGCCGGCATAACCGACAACGATACTGAGACCATCGGCCTTTGTGACATGCGTGAACGCGGCGTTTTGTTCACCTGAGAGGGTGAAGCCGCGCGCCTCGGCTCGCCCCAGCACCATCTCGCGGCAGGCTGCAGAGACGCGATGGTGCTCACGCGCCTTCATAAGGTCCGCCGCGCGCTGGAGGCGCTGTTCGGTCTCGATCATATCGCGGCTGGTAAAGCGCTCATCGCCGCGTCCGTCCTTGCCCAGTTCGACCAGATCGGGTGATTGCCGGACGGCGGTCATGACGGCGTTGAACTGATCGGCACCATCGGAGTGGCGGTGCACGAACATGGCCAGGTCGCGCTTGGTAAAGGTCGCCTGGGTGTGGGTGATGGCGTCTAAGGCAATCTTCGGGTTGGCGAGTATCCGCTCGCCATTGCGGTAAGCGATATCGGCATGATCCTCGATGCGCTCGGCCTCAAGACCTTGCGCCTCCATGCGGCGGGCGGCGGCGCCGATCTTGCCTTGCGGCTCCAGGTCGATGCCTTGCTCTTCGAGTGTACGGTGATCAATACGGGCGTCGATATCGAGTTCGACAAGACGCGCATTGACATGCTCGGCCCAGGCCTCGCGCCAGTGCTCGACCAGCTCAACGCGGTTCCAGTCACGGACCTTAGGGCCAAAGCCGTCTTCGCTGACTTCGCGCATAGTGAGCATGACATGGGCGTGCGGCTTGGGCTGGCCGTCTGTACCGACATCCCAGTGGACATTGAGGTCAGCCACCATGCCCTGATCGACAAACTCGCGCTGAACAAAGTCGCGGGCAAGCTCGACTCCTTGTTGTTGATTCATCTCACGCGGAATGGCGAACTCGACCTCGCGGGAGAGCTGGGCATCTTTACGTTTCTCGAACGCTTCGACGTCGTTCCACAGCCGCTCGCGCTCCGACCATTCCGGCGGCGCGTTATCAGGCAGCATGACTTCGGAGTGAACGACGCCCGACTTGTTGGTGAAGTCCTGGGCACGATCCAGACGTTCATCAAACAATCGCCCGGCCGAACGATAGGCGGCCGCCGCCACGGCGCTGGAGCCGGCCGCTCGGGAAATCACTTTGACGGAGAGATGATATATCGCCATGGCGACATACCAATTACGCTGAAAAGCCCACGTCGGCACGACGTATAAGCGCGCCCTCCCAAGATTAAATCTCGGGATGGACCGGGCCGTCTCATGGCGTTTCGGTCACTGTAGAGCCAACGCCCGAAGCATATCCTATAATGGTCTCAGGCTCAAATGAGGGAGATGGCTATGCGTAAACCGAGGGACTTCGATGCGGAACTAAAGGCGCTGAACGATCGCGCCAGGACGTTGAAAGAGCGCAAGATCCGACAGCTCGGCGAACTGGTGATCGCCACCGGTGCCGACGCGCTCGACATCGACATGCTGGCCGGCGGATTGCTGGCGATGGTGAAAGAAAACAAGTCCGATCGAAAGGAGGGATTACGTAAAGCCGGGGTGGCGTTCTTTCGGGGGAACGAACACCGCGAAGATGGCGCAGGACCTGAGACGAACCCTCCGAGTGCAACAAAAGCTGACGGGCTTACGCAACCGTTTGAACTTAAGCCAGGCGAGAACTGACACGCGGGAGTGGGTGATGAAACGGCGCGAACGGACCCGGCATCTGATCGAACTCGGCGGTCTGGTCATCAAGGCAAAGCTGGATGAATTGACGAAGGATGACCGGACGGTTCTCTATGGCGCGTTTCTGACGCTGGCCACGAAACTCAAGGGCACAGAAGGTTCAGCCAGTATCGAGGTTTGGCGCAGAACCGGTAAGCGGGCTTTCGATACCGAGGCAGAAGAGAGTGCGGCCAGGACCGGAGATACCCATCGGGCCTATGAAAGGCACCGACGATAAAACCGGGCTCGCTGAAACTGGCAGCAAGTGCCGGACTGTCTGTCGCGCCTCAAGCCCCGTATTTACCGAAAGCGTCGGTAAATACGCCTGACGGTAAAGGGCTTGACCCACGCCGACAGCCCGACAAGAGGCCACCATGTCCTTAAGCGGGAGACTGCCCGCTTAAGGACAACACATGACGAGAAAGAGGGTGATGTCATTGTGCCACGGTGACGCGATGTCAGAATAAATGCGGGCGGTTCCAATTGCGGTATAGGCTAACTTGCGTTAGGGTTGATGCCGGAGTTGCCACATGCAGCTCTGGGGCGTGGAAACCCCGAAAGTAAGCTGGTTTGTTGATCGTCCAAAAACGACAGCACTTCTGCTATGAGCCGTAAGAAAATGCCACTACAGTACGCGGGTAATGCCGTCCGCTGTCCGGCAGATCGCGCGTTGATTCTCATGGTGGGGGAGCCTTTGGCGTATGTCCAGGCACGCAAGTGCTAAAGGCCAAAGGGACCGGGCTTACTCGGTTTTCCAACTCCCCCGTCACCAACGCAGAAGCGGGCCGCACACCTGAGTGTCGGTACTGTGGAGGTCAACCTAATGGGAATAGAACGCACGAGATCACACTGGTTCACTGAAGAGCTTATGGGCCGACAGCTCTGTTGGTTTCATGACTACGTGTCGCCGCACCGGGCCGAATACATGTCACTGGCGCGGCGGTTGAGCGATAGCACACTAGCGGCGCGACGCATTGTCTCGGAGGCAGAAGTCGAGCTGATAAGTTGTGACCACTGGGAATACATCACAGACCCACGGCGCTACATGCTGCGCCTGGTCTTCGAAATCGCGGTGCAGAAGTTCAAAAACCTACACCCCTCGATCAATGCCTATGTCGCGCCGGCGCCGGTCGATACGCCCGAACGGTCGGAACGGCGAGCGGATAATGACATCGTTCTCGGTGCCCTTGATCGTGTGCCTTCGCTCTATCGTCGGGCCCTTCTCATGCGACGGGTCAAGGGTCTGACGACAAGCGAGATCGCCAAACACCTGAAACTGTCGCCAGCTAAAGCCATGCAACGCCTTGTCAGCGCACAGGTGATGTTCTGCAACGCCCTGGACGAGGAAACTTGCGTGTCTGCGCGCGCCTGCCACCAGACGGATGCGTACTTCCGTGGCGAGGACGGCTAAATTTACGCACCCTACACACCCACGCATAAGGAATGGGATACCACCACATTGATCCAATCGGCGAAGTGGTGCACAAAGAATCCAACACAGAGACAGCCATGAACACCGACAAACTCGACCATCTGCCGGATACGAAACGACGTGAACTTGAGCGCGTCGTCAAGATCCTGTTCGACGAGTTTGAGGATGCGACCAAGACGGCGCTCTCCCCAAAGCGCAAGGCGGGGCGCATCCTCAAGGTTATATTGTTCGGTTCCTATGCGCGCGGCGACTGGGTCGAAGATCGTCTGAGCGGCTATCGCTCCGATTACGACCTGCTGGTCGTTGTCAATGGTCAAGACTTCACCGAACTGCACACCTACTGGGACAAGGCTGATCAGCACTTCATCCAGGAACTGACCGTCACCCAGCACATCAAGACGCCGGTCAACTTCATCGTGCACAGCCTGGATGACGTGAATGACCAGTTGGCCAGAGGTCGCCCGTTCTTCTCGGACATCGCCCGCGACGGCATCCTGCTTTATGACGCGCCGGGGCATCCGCTGGCGAAGCCGAAAGCGCTCACGCCTGAAGAGACCAAGAGTGAGGCCTCGGGGTATTTCGAGCAGTGGTTCCCCCGCGCTCAAAACTTTGAAAAAATCGCAGCGTATTGTCTAACCATCGATGACAAGAACCTAAGCGCATTCAATCTGCACCAAGCGGCCGAGGCGCTTTATCACTGCCTATTGCTTACTTTAACGCTGTACTCGCCCAAGAGCCACCGGATCTCTGTTCTGCGCTCCCAGGCCGAGAACATCGACGACCGTCTAAGAGGCATCTGGCCGTCAGAAACCCGCCTCCATCGCCAGGCCTTCGATCGCTTGCGCCGGGCGTATGTTGAGGCGCGATACTCGGCAGATTATCAGGTCACCGACGAAGAGCTGACCTGGCTAATGGAACGTGTGTCTGCGCTTCAGGCTACGGTCAAATCTGCCTGCGAAAGTCATTTGGCGCGCATGAATGCTGGCAGCCCATAGTAAAATGTTCGCAATTCCGACGGGCTGTTTGTATTTGGGACGTAATGGGACGGTTGCTCTCGAAATTGTTACCTTTCCGATTCCTTCTTATTCTACGCTAGAATGCGACTGGGGCGGACTTAGACACCCTGCAGACCCGTTCTTGCACTAATTGGCTCCTTGGCATCTTGAATTTCTCGGAAAATTTTATCAATCTTCTTAGGTGATGCCGGCGCATCCGTGGAAAATTGGAGAAGCCATAATGTCCTCAACCGACCGCATAATACGATTAAAGACCGTTTTGGACCGCACTGGTCTCAGCCGTTCAACCCTCTATCGCAAGATCACAGAGGGAACATTTCCGCCCCAACTGAAAATCAGTGTCCACGGCGCCGGCTGGCATGAGTCGAGCATCAATCAGTGGATCGCGGACCCGGTGAGGTGGCATGACACATCTGTATATGAAAGTTCAAACACTAGCGGGTGAGAGCATAGGGGACCGGAGTCGAAATGACGGCAGGAGAGCGTGGAAGCTCCGAACACGGATGATTGGATGAATCGGCCCGCCCTAAACAACGAGCACACAAAATCGGAGAAGGAGAATCCTTTAATGCAGCCAAATGCTATTGGAAAAATTTCATACGGTATTGATGAGGCGGTCAAAGCCACCGGCTTGGGACGGACATTTCTTTATGAACGCATGGCCAGCGGAGAACTGAAGTCGATCAAGGTGGGAGGGCGTAGATTGATACGGGTAGCCGACCTGATGGATTTTTTGGAAAATGCGGCCAACCTACGCATTTAACTAGATTGGCGATCCGGCCGCTAGCCGCTTAAATTTGTCGAAGATTAAATAGTAGTCCGCGTTATTAAATGAAACGGGAAAATCGTTTAATACCTGCATCGGATAGAAGCCGAGATTATTCTTTTAGACGTCCCAGGAGCCGCAGCGCGTTACCCTCGATACTGGTCTGCGCCTGTTCGACCAGGGGCGCGATGGCGCCGGGATGGGTCGCAACATGCTCATAGGTTCGAACGCCGGCGCCCACTATAGCGTCGACCAATTCTTTAACCCGCAGACGTGTCTGACGGGGGTTGTATCCTCCGGCCGCTGCGATAGCGTCCCAGTGTCGAGCAGCGACGTCTTCAGGCTTTCTTTTCTTGCCGTCAATCTTTTGTGCGAAACTCTGGTTGACGTGCGGCCAAGGCAAGACCGTTGAGACGTCGTACAAAGGTGCCAATGCCCTCTCGCCTGCCAACAGTAGTGAATAGTTTTTGGCATGGGCATCTGTGTTGGCAACCAGAATGTTGAAGATCAACTGATCAAGAAGCTTCAAACCGTCGCGCGATGGTAAATTCCGCCCCGTTGCCAGTAAGGTCGCAATCGTTGGACCAGGAACAGTGCCTGCCTCGTATTTGTTGACCGGAAATACTCGGTTCGCTTGGGCAAAATCCTCCTGATGTAGGCGTCTGATCTGACCGTCCTGGCGGTAGGCGCGATCATATCGTGCCACGGCCAGAGCATTCCGCGGGCCGGCTTTCAGAATGCTGACCTCTGCTGTCGGAATGCCAATGGCTGCCGCCAGTGTCAGGCAGTACGCCTCGTTTTCGACGATACCTGGAATGCGATCATTGTCCGGCTTCACAATCAAGGTAGATGGGGCCCCGGTCTTGGGAATGGCCAGTACGTCGCCGGGCTGTGGCAATCCAAGGCGTGGCCGGCCGTTCGCATCCAAGACTGTCAACGTGGCCTTCTCCTGGCCGCCGGCCAAGGACAATCTTACCCCATCTTCCCCAGCCAGGAAGGGCCGCTCTTTCAGGTCTGCGAAGTGCCGCAAAAGCGCTGCCTCCGGATCTTTTAGTTGATAAAAGGTCTCCAGAGGCTCGAAGTACCAGTCCTCTCGCAGGGACGGCCCACCGAAAGACAAGGCGCCGGCCGTATCACCGCCAATTTCCCGCAAGATGGCGATCGTGTCCTTGCGATCGACGCCGATGGCACGCGCCAAAGTCGTCAGTTGGCGCTCTTCTGGCAGCAGGTTGGCAAGCCAGGGATGGACGGTGTCCGGCGGATAAATGTCGGCGGCAAATGGCATTGTTAGGGAGATAGGAAAGGCGCCGAGTGACTCCGTCCACCGCGGATCGTAGGCAAAGCTGATCGCTCCGTCGTTGTCGATCAACAATTTGCCGACGGGAAACGCTTCATAAAAGACAGTGATCTCCTCGAGCATCTTACAGATCCAAATCGTATGGCGAAGTGTCGGGTTGCGCCGGCCGTTGGTTATGGGCAGAGAGCGATGCCACCAGATCATAGAGATCGCTGCGCAGGGCTTGCAGGATGCGTGTGATGGTGGAGAGCTTGGGGTCGCGATTGCCGTTTTCGAGATGAGACAAGGTGGCAATCCCGACACCAGACAAGCGCGACAACTCTTCCAGCTTGAGGTTCTTGGACAGTCGCAAGGCCCGTAAGGCGTGGCCCAATTGTACCGGTAAGGGATGGGCGTCCGTCAATAGAGTCATGTTTCCGCTCCTTTATCGCTGACGATAAATAGGTCTATTTTTACCAGAAATCAAGCCAATTTATCGCCAGCGATAAAAAGTCAAAAAATTGAACAACGTCACACCTTATTTATCGCTGGCGATAAATAAGGTGTGACGAGCATATTTCATGTCCACTCTTATCGCCGGTGATAAATCACTTGGTCAAACTATTGCTCAGAATATATCGAGTTCAGGTCGTCCGTTCACTGATCAAAATAGATTGGGCAATTCGGACATCCTCCACGCAGAGAATGAATCAGCCAATCGGATGAGAAGCAACAAATTTAGTGGGTCTGAGCCTAGCATTTGAGTTCATCAAGGTAATCGGACCACCACTGCGCCATGCGTACGCGCTCATCCCAATGCCGCCCCCTGTGGTAGATTGACCTGACAGCGTCCTTGCCTTGGTGAGCAAGGGCCCGCTCGATCGCATCAGGCGTCCAGAGGCCAGACTCATTCAAGAGGGTGCTGGCGGTACTTCTAAATCCGTGAGAAGTCATTTCGTCTGAACCGAACCCCAGTCGTCGCAAGGCTTCATTCAGTGTATTTTCTGCCATCGGCTTTTGCCAATTGCTTACCGCAGGAAACACGAATTTGCTCCTGTTCCGATTCTGTGCCGCCTCTTCGAGTATGTCCATCACCTGTGTCGAAAGCGGAACTGCGTGATCATCCCGCATTTTCATCTTCGCTCCAGGAATTCGCCAGACAGCCTTCTCCAGATTGAATTCCGCCCATTCCGCGTGACGCAGTTCCCCAGGTCTTACAAAAACGTGCGGAAGCATCTTCAGCGCCAACGGGCTCAGCCCGTGGCCTTTGTACCCGTCAATGGCGCGCAGAAGCCGACCAACGTCTTCGGGCTCAATAAGCGCGGCATGGTGTTTTACCTTGGGGGCAATCAACGCCTCGCCCAAATCGGCCGCCGGATTAAAGCGGCAGCGTCCCGTAATCACAGCATATCTAAAGACCCTAGCGGCGAACGCTCTCACCCGTTTGGCTGTCTCATGGTTCCCAAGCTTCTCAATCTTCTTGATTGCGGTTAATAGCTCGACCGGTTCAATTTCAGTCACCGGGCGCGGGCCGATATCTTTTTCCAGCAGTGAATTGAACCACCGAAGCTTTATCATTGTGGCCTCTGCCATGCCCTCTTGCGCTCGCTTCTCCACGAATTCGTCCGCGACAGCCTTGAAGGTGTTTGCCGCCTCTATTGCAGCGGCAGCGAGTTTGCGCTTTTTCTCGGCGCCAGGATCTATGCCATCCGCGACGAGAGAACGTGCCTCATCCCGCTTTAGCCTAGCGGCCTTCAAGGTGACATCTGGGTACGTGCCAAAAGAGAGCTGTTTCTCTGCGCCATTTAGACGATATTTGAAACGCCAGGACTTCCCACCTGACGGAGCGACGACAATTAAAAGTCCGCCGTCATCGTAGAGCTTATATTTGGTATCTTGGGGCTTCGCATTGCGCAAAGCGGTATCACTAAGGGCCATTGCGTATGTCCTAATTAGGACCGCACCGCTGAAAAAGTCCCCCCAAAAGTCCCCCCAGACGGAGCGAATGCGGGCGAACTCCGGCGGACGGAGTTGAACACAACGTCTTATAACTAGCACATTTCATTGGGTTTTTCAAACAAATCCGACGGTTGCCGGATAACCTAATGGTGCCCAGGAAAGGACTCGAACCTTCACGGCCGTTAAGCCACTGGCACCTGAAGCCAGCGCGTCTACCAATTCCGCCACCTGGGCACTTACTTAGGTGGTAGTCTCCGCCGATATCTCTGCGAAGGCGGCGACCTATAAGGGGAAACATTTCAATGGTCAACGATTTTGATGAGGGTTTGCACAAAAGTTTTCGCAAGTGCGCTTTTGATGGATTTCTTATTATTGTAACCACAAATCCTATCGGTTTTTTGCGCTCTGAGTTTTCTTGTGTAATCACTACTGAACAGGTGAGGTCACCATGTTGAACACATACCTTCAGGCCCTTATTCAACAAGGTACCCTGACCGTTCGGATTAATCAAAACAAGACCTATAGTTTCGGCACCCCTATACCGGAAAGGCCGGATCTCGATGTAGCCATATGGGTAAACAGCCCATGGACGGCTTTCAAGATCGGACTGCATCCGTATCTCTATTTCGGCGAAGCCTTTATGGAAGCCGACTTGATCGTTGAAAAGGGTAGTCTTTGGAATTTGATGGAGTTGATAGGGCGCAACTTGCGCAATGCACCTGATCGCGGCCGGCTGTCGCGCTTCATGCATACCGTCAAGCGCTTTTTGCCCGGTCACTCACTCAGCGCTTCGCGTGCCAATGTAGCGCACCATTACGATCTCTCAGAAAAACTCTATCGGTTGTTTCTCGACGAGGACATGCAATATTCCTGCGCCTATTTTCAATGTCCGCAAGCCTCTCTTGAAGACGCGCAGATTGCCAAGAAAGACCATATCGCCGACAAGCTGTTTTTGGCACCTGGCCAGAGCGTGCTCGATATCGGTTGTGGCTGGGGCGGCATGGCCCTGCATCTGGCGAAACAGGCCGGCGTCAATGTGACGGGCGTAACGCTTTCGACCGAGCAACTGGCAGTGGCCGAACAGCGCGCCATGGCGCCGAGCGTCAACGCGCGTGTACGCTTTGAACTGTGCGATTACCGCGAGGTCATAGGCCTGTTTGATCGCGTCGTCAGCGTGGGGATGTTTGAGCACGTCGGGCGGGCCAGCTTCGATGGTTATTTCCAGACCGTCGCCGACCGGCTGAAGGACGATGGTGTGGCGCTGATCCATACTATCGGCCGGCGCGGCAAGACTGGTGGTCGTTCGGCCTGGCTCAATAAGTATATTTTCCCTGGCGGCTATATTCCGAGTTTATCAGAAATAACGGATTCGGTTGAAAAGTCAGGGCTTTTCATTACCGATATCGAACCCCTGCGCCTCCATTATGCCGAGACGTGCCGGCATTGGCGCGAGCGATTCCTGGCGCACCGTGAAGAGATCGCCACCCTATATGATGAGCGCTTCTGCCGCATGTGGGAGTTTTATCTGTGTTATTGCGAACTGGGTTTCCGCTATGGCGATCTGATGGTCTTCCAGGTGCAGTTGGCCAAGCGACTGGATACTTTGCCGATCACCCGTGACTACATGATGCCGCAGGCCTCAGCCCGCGTGGCCAGCGCTGAAGAATCCACCGACGAAGCGCTCAAAGGCGCCCCCCGTTCCGGCCAGGCGGTCCGGCAGGGCGAAGCGCGGTAGGAACAGCGCCACCGTGCGGCATGGATTGAAATCACGCATGGGAATCCGTACCACATCGGGCGCTTCGTAGCTGTCCGGCATGACGGTGATCCCCACGCCGGCGCCGACCATGCTCAAGGCGCGTTCATCCTGCGCCGTGCGGTAGACCAGGGGGGGGCGAACATTGCGATCGGTGAAATGACGGCTGGTTTCGCTGAGAACTTCGCAACGCGACCGAACGATCATGGACTCATTGGCCAAATCCTCTCCGCGAATAATTCTCTCACCGGCCAGACGATGAGTGATGGACAGGGCCAGCTTATAGCCCTCTTCGAACAGGGGCATCGAGGTGTCGTCATCGATGCGGCGCAAGGAAAGAGCATAATCCAGCCCGCGTTCGTCCAGGCGGTTGAGCAGTTCCTGTTCGCTGCCGTCATAAAGATCGAAACGAATGCCGGGACGTGCCGCCGAAAAACCGGCCAGCAGGCGGGCCACTAAAGCCGCAGGCAGGGTTTGCAGCACGCCCAGCCGCAGCACATCGCTCTGTTCGGTCGCGGCGATCTCGGCCGTGGCCATATTGACCTCATGCAGGATCGCCTTGGCGCGCGGCAGGAAGCGTGCGCCAGCCGTGGTCAGGGAAACCCGCTTATTGTTACGCACGAACAGCGTCACACCCATCTGGTCTTCCAGCCGTTTAATGCCGGCCGAAAGGGTAGGCTGGGTGATCAGGCAGGTGACGGCCGCCTTGGTGAAGCTGCCGCTTTCGACAATTGCCAGAAAATACCGCAGAAGATATAGTTCCATATCAATCTATAACCGCTCATCCATAGATATTGTCTATGCACAGAATTGTGACTATCAATTTTCCCTATCGATGCAAAGCGCGTATTATTCTCCCTGTAAAAAGACAGGGACATCATGACCGCCTTAAAGAGCGACATCGATACGACCACGGACGAATTCAAAGCCAATGCCGCCGCCATGACCACCGTGGTGGAAGATTTGCGCTCGCTTTCGGCCAGGATCGCGGTTGGCGGATCCGCTTCGGCCCGTGAAAAACATACCGCGCGGGGAAAGTTGCTGCCACGTGACCGGATTAACGGCCTGATCGATACCGGCGCGCCGTTTCTCGAATTCTCCGCCCTGGCGGCGCATAAAGTCTATGATGATGAGGTGCCGGCGGCGGGGCTAATTACCGGCATCGGCCGTATCAACGGCACCGAATGCGTTATCGTCTGTAACGACGCCACGGTGAAGGGCGGCACCTATTATCCGCTGACCGTTAAAAAGCACCTGCGGGCGCAGGAGATCGCGCAGCAGAATAACCTGCCCTGCATCTATCTGGTCGATTCCGGCGGCGCCAATCTGCCCAACCAGGATGAGGTCTTTCCAGACAAGGACGATTTCGGTCGCATCTTTTTCAATCAGGCGCAGATGTCATCAAAAGGCATTCCGCAGATCGCCGTGGTCATGGGTTCCTGCACCGCCGGCGGCGCTTATGTGCCGGCCATGTCGGATGAATCGATTATCGTGCAGAAACAGGGCACGATTTTTCTGGCCGGCCCGCCACTGGTCAAGGCCGCGACCGGCGAAGTGGTCAGCGCCGAGGATTTGGGCGGTGGCGATGTTCATGCGCGCATATCCGGCGTGGTCGATCATCTGGCCGCCAATGATGCCGATGCGCTGGCAATCGCGCGCCGGATTGTTGGCAACCTCAACCGTACAAAGAAGGTCGAATTGGCGACGCGCAAGATGGTAGAACCCCTATACGATGCCGAAGAGATTTACGGCATCATTCCCGCCGATACACGTCAGCCTTTCGATGTGCGCGAAGTCATCGCGCGGCTGGTCGATGGCTCGGAATTTGATGAGTTCAAGAAGCTGTACGGCGAGACGCTCGTCTGCGGCTTCGCCCATCTTTACGGCTATCCGGTCGGGATCGTGGCCAATAATGGCGTTCTGTTTTCTGAAAGCGCGCTAAAAGGTTCTCATTTTATAGAACTATGCTGTCAGCGTGGTATTCCGTTGATTTTCCTGCAAAATATCACCGGCTTTATGGTCGGTCGACAATATGAGAACGAAGGTATCGCCCGCCATGGCGCCAAGATGGTCACCGCGGTTGCCTGCGCTAATGTACCGAAATTCACTGTCATCATCGGCGGCAGCTACGGCGCGGGTAATTACGGCATGTGTGGCCGTGCCTTTGAGCCGCGTTTCCTGTGGATGTGGCCCAATGCGCGCATCTCTGTCATGGGCGGTGAACAGGCCGCCAATGTGCTGGCTACAGTCAAGCGCGACGGCATAGAGGCCAGGGGCGGCCAGTGGAGCGTCGAGGACGAGGACGCCTTCAAAGCGCCGATCCGCGACACTTACGAGGCGCAGGGGCACCCCTATTACGCCTCGGCTCGCCTATGGGATGACGGCGTCATCGATCCGGCGGATACGCGCCGGGTTTTGGGGCTGGGACTGTCCGCCGCGCTTAACGCGCCTATCGAGCCGACGACATTCGGCATTTTCAGGATGTGATTAAGATGCAGGATATTACCGTAGAAGCCGACGAACGCGGCGTGGTCCGTGTCACGCTTAATCGTCCCGCTGTCCATAATGCTTTCAATGAGGGCATGATCGGCGAACTGACCGACGTTTTCGCCGATCTCGGCAAGCAGGACGGTGTGCGCGTGATCGTACTGGCCGCTAATGGCGCCAGTTTCAGCGCCGGCGCCGATCTCAACTGGATGAAGCGCGCCGCCGAACAGGACGAATATGCCAACCGCGAAGACGCCCTGACTATGGCGCGCATGTTCGATACACTGAATACCTGCCCCAAGCCGACGGTCGCCCTGGTTCAGGGCGCCGCACTCGGCGGCGGCGTCGGGCTTGTGGCCTGCTGTGATGTGGTCATCACCCAGCCGGAGACGATGTTTGGTCTGACAGAAGTGCGCCTGGGACTGATCCCGGCGGTGATTTCGCCTTTCGTCATCGCCAAGATCGGCCCATCGGCAGCGCGGCGCTATATGCTGACAGGCGAGCGTCTTTCCGCCGCCGAGGCCCTGCGCATCGGTCTGATTCATGAGGTCTCAAGTGCGTTGGAGGCCGAAGGCGCCAAGGTGGTCGAGGCCCTGCTGGCCGGAGGGCCAGAAGCCATTGCCGATGTCAAGGACTTGATCAGCGACGTCACCCGCATGGACGACAAGGGGGAAATGACCGCCCACCGCATCGCCACGCGCCGCGCTTCCGACGAAGGCCGCGAAGGCGTCGCGGCTTTTCTCGCCCGTCGCAAACCCAATTGGACGCGTTGATGTTCAAAAAAATCCTGATTGCCAATCGTGGGGAGATCGCTCGCCGCATCATCCGCACCTGCAAACGGATGGGCGTGGAAACCGTGGCCGTCTATTCCGGTGCCGACGCGCGCGCTGCTTTCGTGCGCGAGGCCGATCGTGCCGTTTTGATCGGGCCGGCGGCGGCTGCCGACAGCTATCTGCGTGGTGACCGGATCATCGCTGTGGCGCTGGAAACGGGCGCTGAAGCCATCCATCCTGGATATGGCTTCCTGTCGGAAAACGCCGAATTCGCTGAGGCCTGTGAGGCGTCTGGACTGGTGTTTATCGGCCCGCGCCCCGATGCCATCCGCGCCATGGCTCTGAAGGGCGCGGCCAAGGCCCTGATGACGGCGGCAGGCGTACCCGTGACGCCGGGCTATCATGGAGATGATCAGAACACGGATCATCTTGCCGCCGAGGCAGCGCTGATCGGATATCCCGTGCTAATCAAGGCGGTGGCGGGCGGTGGCGGCAAGGGGATGCGCCGGGTTGATCAAGCGGAGGATTTTGCCGATGCGTTAGTTTCCGCCCAGCGTGAAGGTCAGGCGGCGTTTTCCGATCCGAAGGTATTGATCGAAAAGTATCTCGAAGTGCCGCGCCATATCGAGATCCAGTTGTTCGCCGATGAACATGGCCATGTCGTGCATCTGTTCGAGCGCGATTGTTCGCTGCAACGCCGCCATCAGAAGGTCATTGAGGAAGCGCCGGCACCGTGCCTGCCCGAAGCCATGCGTCAGGCCATGGGACAGGCGGCGGTTCGGGCGGCGCAGGCCATAAACTATCGCGGCGCGGGCACGGTCGAATTCATCGTCGATGTGTCAAAGGGCATTGAAGACGCACCGTTCTATTTCATGGAAATGAATACCCGCCTTCAGGTCGAGCATCCGGTGACGGAGGCCATAACCGGACTTGATCTGGTCGAATGGCAGTTACTTGTGGCGGCGGGAGAGCCCTTGCCGAAAACGCAGGGCGAACTAACCCTGACCGGCCATGCGATCGAGGCGCGGCTCTATGCCGAAGACCCTGGGAATGATTTCCTGCCGGCCACCGGTACACTGGAGCGACTGGAGTTCCCAATGACGGCGCGCATTGAATCAGCCGTCGAACAGGGGGATACGGTCAGTCCCTTCTATGATCCGATGATCGCCAAGATCATTGTTCACGGCAAGAACCGCAAACAGGCTTTGAGCCGTATGCGTGAAGCCTTGATAGAAACGAAATTGCGCGGACTGGCGACCAATCTCGGCTTTCTGCGTCGCGTGGTATCGGATGAGGCTTTTGCCGCGGCCGAGATCGATACCGGCTTTATCGCCCGCCATCAGGATCGTCTGCTTATGCCCTGGCCTGACAGTGAGATCGCGCCCTCACAGGCTGATCCCACTTCGCCGTGGAATGACATCACCGGCTGGCAGCTTAACCTGCCGCCGCGTTCGCCACTGAACCTGAAATCCGAGGTCAGCGAAGAAACGATTGCTTCCGGCGATATCAAGGCGCCGATGCCGGGCAAGCTGATCGACGTCTTTGTGACAGCCGGCGAGACGGTGGAGAAGGGTCAGAAACTGCTGATTCTGGGCGCCATGAAAATCGAACACACAATGAAGGCCCCGAAGGCCGGGATCGTCAAAGCGGTCCATGCTGCGGCGGGTGATCAGGTGGCCGATAAGGCTGTTTTGGTCGAGATTGAGTAAGAAGAGGTGATCCACAGATTGCACAGATTAACACAGATTAAGAGAGCGCTACCGCGCTCAAATCAGTCGGACTAAGCAGCAAACCGTATGCCGTTTAAGCTCTGAAAAATCTGTGTTAATCTGTGAAATCTGTGGATTCCCTTCCTTTAAAAATAAGGCCCTGCAAGCGGGCAGAAGGAAACAGAGATGATCGACTTTCCGCATCTGCAATTCGGTCACGGCGAGGAAATAGACTCCCTGCGTGAAGGTGTGCGCAAATTCGCCGAAGTTGAGATCGCACCCTTAGCCGAAGCGGCCGACCGCGAAGACCAGTTTCCCATGCACCTCTGGCGCAAGATGGGCGAGATGGGCGTGCTTGGCCTGACCGCGCCTGAGGAATATGGCGGCGCGGCCATGGGTTATCTGGCCCACACCATCGCCATGGAGGAAATTTCTCGCGCCTCGGCCTCGATCGGTCTCTCTTACGGCGCGCATTCCAATCTCTGCGTCAACCAGATTACACGTAACGGCACCGAGGCACAGAAGGCCAAATATCTGCCGAAGCTGATTTCCGGCGAGCATATCGGTGCCCTGGCCATGTCGGAAACCGGCGCCGGTTCCGATGTGGTGTCAATGAAGCTGCGCGCCGACAAAAGAGGCGACCATTACGTTCTTAACGGCTCGAAGATGTGGATCACTAATGGTCCTGATGCCGATACGCTGGTTGTCTATGCCAAGACCAATCCGGGCGCTGGCTCGAAAGGTATGACCGCCTTCCTGATCGAAAAGGACTTTGCCGGCTTCTCGGTGGCGCAGAAACTCGACAAGCTGGGGATGCGGGGTTCGCATACCGGCGAGCTGGTTTTCACCGATTGCGAAGTGCCGGCGGGAAATGTTCTGGGTACGGAGGGTCGCGGCGCCGGCGTCCTGATGTCGGGTCTGGACTATGAACGTGTCGTGCTGTCCGGCGGACCGCTTGGCATCATGCGCGCCTGTCTCGATGTGGTGATCCCCTATATCCACGAGCGTGAACAGTTCGGCAGTCCCATCGGCACCTTTCAGCTTATGCAGGGCAAGCTCGCCGATATGTACTCCACCTGGGCCGCCTGCCGCGCCTATGTCTATGCCGTGGCGCAGGCCTGTGATCGCGGCGAGACCACGCGCAAGGACGCCGCTGGCTGTATCCTGTATGCTGCCGAAAAAGCGACCTGGATGACTGGCGAGGCGATCCAGTGCCTGGGCGGCAATGGCTATACCAATGACTATCCGACGGGTAGACTGTGGCGTGACGCCAAGCTGTATGAGATCGGCGCCGGCACATCGGAAATCCGCCGGATGCTGATCGGCCGCGAACTGTTCGAGGAAACGAAATGAGACCTTCACACGTCACTCTTTACGAAGTCGGACCGCGTGACGGCTTGCAGGCTGAGGCGGAGATGGTCAGCGCCGCCGATAAAATTGCGTTAATTGATAAATTGTCCGTATCCGGATTAAAATATATCGAAGCCACCAGCTTTGTGTCGAAAAAATGGGTGCCGCAGATGGCGGATGCCGCCGAAGTCATGGCGGGGATCGCACGCAAGGCAGGTGTGACCTATCCTGTACTGACACCAAATTTGCAAGGCTATGAATCGGCCAAGGATGCCGGTGTCACCACTGCGGCCATTTTTGGTGCATCCTCGGAAACCTTCAGCCAGAAGAATATCAACTGCTCAATAGCCGAAAGCCTGGCACGTTTCCGCTTCGTCACCGAAGCCGCGAAAGCGGATGGGATAAAGGTGCGTGCCTATATATCAACGGTGATTGCCTGCCCCTATGAGGGTAAGATTGCCCCTGAGGCGGTTGCACGTGTAGCGGCGCAGATGCTGGATATGGGGTGTTATCAGATCAGTCTCGGTGACACTATCGGCGTCGGTACGCCCTCTGACGTTTCACGTCTGCTCGATGTCCTTTTAAAGGTTATACCGGCTGAAAAACTGGCCGTGCATTTTCATGACACCTATGGACAGGCGCTTGCCAATATCCTGACTTCGCTCGATTACGGTATTGCTACCATCGATTCCTCGGTCGGCGGATTAGGTGGATGTCCCTATGCGCCGGGCGCTTCCGGCAATGTGGCGACAGAGGATGTGCTCTATATGCTGAATGGCCTGGGGATTGAAACCGGTGTCGCTATGGATGCAATTATTGATGCCGCATGGTTTATCTCAGATATCCTGGGTCGCTCGCCACGCTCAAAACTGGCCATGGCCAATGGTCGCTCTACATCTGAGGCGCCTTACAATTGCGCTCAATAAAATCGGTATGGCCGGGTATGGCTTGAAGGGCGTGGGCATAGACAATGCGAACATTGGCCATATAATCGGCTATGGCGACATCTGACACAGCGCGCGTCAGGGGAGAGCAGCTATCCGGCATAATGCCCTGGCCGATCAGCACCTGCACCCAGCTGCCCTCCTTGAACAGATCGTCTTCCTCAACCAGAACCCGCCCATGCTGACGGAAAAAGTCGATTTTCTGCGCCAGACTGTCGGGCATGGGCGCGGCGCGAATGTGCCGCCAGAAAGGGCTGTCATCACGCTCGGTCGCCTTATAATGCAAGATGATGAAGTCGCGGATCCGTTCATATTCGTGGCGTGTCTGGCGATTATATTCGTCTATCTCGACCTGATTGAAGCCCTTGTCCGGGAACAGACGCAACAGGCGCTGAATAGCCGATTGCGCCAGGTGGATGCTGGTCGATTCAAGAGGTTCCATGAACCCGCTGGCCAGGCCGACGGCGAGGCAGTTTTTCACCCAGGGTAACTTGCGCCGACCCGCTGTGAATTTCAGCAGGCGCGGTTCGGCCAGGGCTTCACTTTCGAGATGATCCAGCAGAAGGCGACCCGCCTCGTCCGGCTCCATAAAGGCGCTGGAAAACACATGACCATTGCCGATGCGATGCTGCAATGGAATGCGCCATTGCCAGCCCGCCGTATGGGCTTTCGATTGCGTATAAGGCCTTAAGGGTATTGTCGAACGCGACGGCACCGCCAGGGCCCGATCACAAGGCAGCCATGGCGTCCAATCCTCATAACCCGCATTTAGAGCACGTTCGATCAGCAGGCCTTGGAAACCGGAGCAATCTATAAAGAAATCACCGGTAATCCGTTCGCCCGATTCCAGGCTCAGGCTGTCGATAAAGCCATCCGTGGGGCGCAGATTGACATCGCACACCTTACCTTCGTGGCGAACGACGCCCGTCCCTTCGCAGCACCGTCGCAGATATTTCGCCATCAGACCGGCATCAAAATGCAAGGCGTAGGTGAGCCCTTCCATTGACGTGTCGGGAATCTGAGGCAGGCGTGCGAAACGATTATGCCTGGCCGCCAGATCATTGAAACTATAGTCCCAAAGCGAGCCGGCCTGTCCGCCCGCCAGATGTTGTTTCAGCCAGTATTGATAAAAGGGAAGGCCGGCAAGTGAAGGCCCCGGCGTACCAAAGGCATGGCTGTAAGCCGCGCCCATGCGTGACCAATCGGTGAATTCTATACCCAGCTTGAAGGTGGCCTGGGTGTGGCGGATCAGATCATTTTCATCGATTCCCAGCCATCTCAGCATATTTATCAAGGGCGGAATCGTCGCCTCGCCCACGCCGACAATGCCAATTTCCTCAGACTCGACCAGGGCAATCTCTACGCTGCCGCCGAGCAATTTTGATAACAGGGTCGCACTCAGCCAGCCGGCCGTGCCGCCTCCCACAATAACCACGCGTTCGATTGGCTGTGCGGCCATCAGATCCTCCGCTGTTTATCAGACTGGCACGTTTGGAATAAAAAAACACCTGCGGGTCGCCAAGACCAGCAGGTGTTTGAGAAAGTCACCAGATATTACTGGAATTTGTAGCCCACGCTGATCGCATAGGTCACGCCGTACTTTTCGTATTTTAGGACGTTTGTCGGGGCGTCCTTGGTGTCATAAAGGACGAACGGACGGTTGGTAATATTCGTCGCGGACAGGTTGACCGTCAGGCCCTTGGCGGGGCCGTCCTGAAATTCATACCCGATCTGCGCATCGACCAAAGCTTCCGCCTTCACATAGTGGGCGCCGAGCGAGGAGTCGAAATTCGGCACTTCACCCAGCCAGGCGTCACGGTAGCGTTCGCTGACACGGGCCGAGAAGCCGTGCTTTTCGTAGTAGAGGGTCGTATTAATGACCTGCGGTGACAAACCAGGCAATTCGATCTTGGCGCCAGACGGTTTCACTTCGGACTGGTTGAAGGCCGCGCTGAAGATCACGCCGAAGCCATCAAGCGCTGACCAGAGGGTTTCGCCAGGCAGCGACGCCGTGAATTCGGCGCCCTGGACGTGACCGCCATTGCCATTGGCCTTGACCGTAAGCACGCCGGTGGTATTGGCGCGCGCCAGGTCATAACAACTGCCGACGGCGCAACCGGCGGGATCGTTTGGCGGCGTGTAACCTGGCAGGGTACTGAAATCGACGACGCGGGAATTATTGTAGACGTAGCTGTCGAGGGTTTTGTAATAAAGCGCGGCGGACAAATAGCCCTTGCGGCCAAAATACTTTTCCAGAGACAGATCGAACTGCTTTGACTTCCACGGCTTGATCTCCGGGTTGCCGCCGCTGCCGCTCCAGTAAAACTGCTGCGTGCCCTGATTGTCCGGATTGGAATTGGTGCGGGCGCCATAGGTCACGCCACCGGCCATATCATCGAGGCGCGGACGCGAAACCGTGGCCGCCGCCGCTATGCGCAGGCTGACATCGTCTGCCAGGGCGAAGTTGAAGTTGGCGCTGGGCAGGAAATCGCCATAGGTTGTCTTGTAGTGGTCCGTCCGGATGTGCAGTTGTTCCAGCGGGGAAAGGCCTGGTGTGATCTTGTCGACGCCGGGCGAAGACAGCTGGGTCACCTGCTGATCGGCATACTGATATTGCGCGCCGATATTGCCGGTGACGGGAACGCCGAACAATGTCGATTCGATGTCGGCCTTGATGTAGGCCGTGGTCAGCTTTTCCTCCACCGCCCAGGACTGGCTCACTTCAAAGGTGCGGTCACCATCGCCGGCATTGGTATCCACCCGCGCATCTATGGTATCCCAGAAGCCGCTGCGGTAAAGCCCCATGGCGTCATAGGAAATAATGCCGTTGCTGTTGCCGAAGAAGGCGCCATCGGTTGTGCCTGTGCGGTATTGTTCAGGGACGGCGACGGCTGACTGACCGACGGGCAGGTACAGTATGCTCTGCCACAGGTACTTGTCTTTCTTACGATCGGCGAAGTTGACGCCGAAGGTGACGCCCTTGAAGAACGAGCCGCCCAGCGCGCGCGTCGCCGCCAGCTTCATCGCCTGGATTTCGTCATTGACGGTGGGATTGCCGACGTAACCTGACCGGCGCGGACCGCCGCCCCAGCCACCTGGATCCGTCAGAAAGACCTTGTCGAAATCAGCGTAGTCAAACGACGAGGTCTCATTCGTGGTGCCATCGGCATTGGTGGTAAAGCCCAGATTATCCTGAACCACCGAGCCGGCCGGCCCCGTACCGGCGGTAGATTCCAGTCGCAGGTCGGTGCGATGGACCTTGGAATAGCTGACATCCGCGTTGAGGGTCCATTTATCATTCAATAGATAACTGGCATTGACCCCCAGGGAGTCGACCGTGGCGTTACGCTCATTATTATAGTTCTCAACAATGGTCGTAATGCCATTGAAGGTGCCGCTCGTGATACGATCCGCATCGGCCGTATAGCCGGGCTGCAAGACGCCGGTGCCCCAGATCGTGCCGTATTCGAGGCGGCGGATGGTTTGCGCTTCCTTGAATTCGGAATGGAAGCCATCGACAGTAACGTGCAACTGGTCATTGGGCTTGAATTCCAATATGCCCATGAAGGCATCGCGCTTGTAATAGGACGCCTGAACACCGTCCTTCGAGCCACCGACAACAATCTTATTAGCGTCTGCCGGCAGACACTGGCTGCCGCAGGTCGGATATCCCCAATATTCACGGGTCTGGGCCTGGTACGGTGTGGTGTTGTGCGCGTAGCCCAGCGCCAGGCCAACGGTTTTGTGGAAGAATTGATCGATATAGGTGGCTGAGTAGCGGTCACCCGCTGTCATCGCGTCAGGTACAGGCGACTTCATCGAGTTCATTTCGCGGCGATAGTTGAGCGCGATCGCCTGTTTGCCATAGGCCAGCGGATGGACGGTTTCGATGTCGGCCGTGCCGGCGATGCCATGGTAGGACTGGGCGGCGTCAGGTGTTTTATAGACTTTTACCTGGCTGACCAGTTCCGAAGGATACTGGTCGAATTCGACCGTGCGGTTGTCATTGGTCGAAGCCTGCTCACGGCCGTTGAACGTGGTGACCGTATAGTCCGGACCCAGGCCGCGGATCGACAGGGTCTGCGCCCGGCCGTTGGTGCGTTGGGCGGCGATGCCCGGCAAACGCGCGATGGATTCCGCGATGGAGCTGTCGGGCAGCTTGCCGATATCTTCGGCCGAAACCGCCTCAATGATCGATGAATCTTTTTTCTTGGCTGAGATGGCGTCCTGAATGCCACGGCGAATGCCGGTTACGACCACTGTGGTCGCATCATCAGCGGAACTGGCTTGAACGGCCGCATCCTGAGCCATGACGGGAACGGCGAAAGCGCAGGCCGTTACAATGGCCGCGGTGGCGCCACAGGTCAGCAGACGCGCACGCGTCGCATTTTGACCCTTGGAATTACGCATTAGGTTTCCTCCTGGTGTTGCGTTTCGATCTTCAACGCTTGCCCCGTTCTTATGCGGGACATTCGCCTTTAGACATCTCAACCCTCACGACGCTCTGCGGCGTCTCTTGCGAAAGTATTCACAACGTGGTTCTTTTTTGCAAGGCTTTGCAAATTTTTACAGTCTAAAATATGTACATTCTGTAATGCTGTGGCTTTCAAGATACGAAACGGCCTCTGAATGCGGAGATTTTCAGCTGGAAAGTGCCTATTTTTAGTATTTTTACGCGTTATGCGCGTATTTGCGTCAGGTCATATGTTCCATCAATATTGTAAAAAATTGCAAATTTATGCAAAGATAGCGCTATCATTAGTCGTGGTGCCCTAAATTAGCCACCGCAGGATTCACGCACCACCAGTTCGGTGGATACAATTTCCGAATGGCTTTCGTCATTGGAAATCGAGCCGATCAGTTTAGACACCATCAATTTGCCGGCACGCGCCAGATCCTGCGAAATTGTCGTCAGAGAGGGATGGGTCAGGCTGGCCAGGGCGATATTATCATAGCCGACGACCGATACGTCTTCCGGCACGCGCAGACCGGCGCGGATGAGGCCGCGAATAGCGCCGAAAGCGATGATATCCGAGCAGGCGAACAGGCCGTCGAATTTTATACCCTTGCCCAGCAGGTTCAGTACCGCGGCTTCCGCGGACGCAATGTCGAAATGGGTTTGCACAACCAGGCGAGGATCGAAGGCAAGCCCGCCCTCAGACAGGACATTGAGATAGCCCTGATAGCGCAGTTTCATCTCCATGCCTTCGGTTTCCCCGAAATAGGCAATGCGCTTACGACCCAGGCGCGCCAGATGCGAGGTGGCGCGTGTGCCGCCCTGCAAATTGTTGGAGCCGACTGTACAGTATCTCTGGCCGGGGATCTCCTGTCCCCACACGATGAATTTGTTGGTTGAGTGGGCCAGATGATTGAAGCGATCATGCAGATAGCTCTGACCCAGAAAGATGACGCCATCGGCCTTGATATTGGCCATCAGGGTGGCGAGGTCGTTCTGGCTTTTGGGCGTCAGGTGCGACAATAGCAGGTCGCACCCCATGTCACGCGCGGCTTCGCCAACGCCGGAAATCAGTTCCTGATAGAAGGGATCGGAGAAGCGGCCTTCGCGGCCATGCGGCGGGGGGATGACGATGGCGATGGTGGCCTGCGAGCCCGACATGGACAGGGGCATGTCCTGGTTCAGGACGTAATTGTGGTCGCGGGCAATCTTCCAGACGCGACGTTTTGTGACCCGATTGACGGCGGGAGAATCATTTAGCGCGCGTGAAACCGTCGCAACCGACACGCCGGCGATTCGGGCGATATCTTCCAGCCGAACCTTGTTCGATGTGACGTCCATAATCCTCACCCCATATCCGCTTTGGCAGACCTTGGCTCAGAAAAACATCGCTTCCCCTGAGAAAGCAAGCGCTTTCAGATTTATGAAAGACTTCCTCAGCGGCATATCGGCCAACCTGCCACTAAATGACAATGTTGAGGTAAGATCCTGGGCGCCTAAGGGGTTGATTGGCATCCTGCGCGGCAGAGGCGCCAGCCGAAGGTGCCGGAATGCCGTTCGTCGCATTGGCGACATCCGCTGCCGTATAGGTAGCCGGCGTGACTTTGGGAGCGGTTACCTGCCGAAAGAAAGCTTTTGGCGCCTGAAGCGCGCTCACGAAGCTGCCCGTCTCTGTTTGCGGGGCGGCCCTGGCCGGGGCGGCCTGTGGGTTAAGCATCTGAGCGAGGGAAGGCCGGATGGGTGTGGTCATGCCTCAACATTTAGCCAAATCAGGTATTTAAATGGTTAATGAAGTTTAAGGCCGCATTAATTTTACGCGTTTGCGCGGGCCATATGGCACCTGCCTAAAATTTTTACGTTTTTCTGCGCAAATGACCGAAAGTTTGCACTGCCGGGGTCTATGCCAAGTTTGCCGAATTTATTAGAGGTCATGCGCCAAAAGGCTGGCCGCCACCCTTATTTGTGGGCAGTCATCGCGATTCTGATATGGACCCTAATCGTCCGCCTGCCTTTTGTTCACGTCATCGATGATGATGAAGCCTTCTTCAGTGTGATCGCCTCTCGCTGGCTCAGGGGGGAACTGCCATATGTGGCCAGCTTTGATGTCAAGGCGCCTGGCATATTTGCTATTATGGCTGGTTTTCAGTGGCTGTTCGGCGCCCATCTGCTTCTTATCAAGGGTGTCGAGGTTCTTTTTACGGCGTGGGGGGCTTTCGCGCTTTACCGCATGGTGCGGCAGGCTGGATCGCCGGCCGCAGCGCTGGTGACCGCCAGCCTTTATCCGCTCTACAGCTTGTTCATGATGGGGGTTTCCTCGCCCTGCCAACTGGTGGAAATGGCCTTCACTATCGAAGCGGTAGCGCAGCTCATGACGTCTGATCTGGCCGGCCGGCGGAAGCGGCTTATCGCGTTAGCCGTGGGCGGGTTGATGATCGGCTTTGCCATCATGACCAAACAGACTGCCGCCTTTACGGCCCTGGGGCTTTTCGGCTGGCTGGTCTGGTGCAGATGGAAACGCTGGGAATGGCTGCCGGTAAGCGTCTTTTGCGCCGCCGCTGCTTTGCCGACCTTGGGCTTCGGCCTTTATTTCGCTTTTTGTGGACATTTCAGGGAAGCATTTGGCGCGGTGGTATTGGGGGCACTGAATCGGTCGCAGCTTGATATGTCTATTCCGGATCATCTGGGCGTCCTGTCGCGGATTGTTCATTTCCCCGCTTTCTTCAAGCCGATCGTGGTCATCACCGCCGGCGCGCTTCTGGCGGTACTGCGCCTGTCCCGTTTGAATGCTGTCTTTTCCGCCAGGTGGATCACACTTGTTTTCGTATGGTATCTAAGTACAGTTGCCGGCATTCTGGTAAACCGGTCACCGCTGATCTGGTATGGCAGCCTTTTGATCGCGCCGTCCCTGATCCTCTTCAGTATGGTTCTGTGCCATGGCATAGATTTCCAGCCGGGCCGGAAACGTCTGGGGATCATGCTCTACATGCTGGCGGCTTGTGTGCAGCCGTTCGTCATGGAGCGAAGTCATCTCTTCGTCAGCGATTATAGGGGCATACCGGACTATGCCGCTAACCTTATGGCTGCGCAAAGCCTGAAAGCGCACGGCATTAAGCCTGGCGATAATCTTCTGGTCCTTAGCCGGGGGCACTATGTCTATCTCTTTACCCACACCCTGCCGCGGACAAAATATTTCAATGCCATGCATTTGTTGTGCGCCTTCCCCACACCGGACGCCGATCCGCTGGGTAAGGCTTTTGACAGTGATCCGGACTATGTCCTGCTGGCGGATACAGCGACCATGATCAGTTGTCACAAACCGGAGCGCCTGGACTATTTGAAGATCCGGCTGGCTATGAACTATGTCCAGGTTTCAGATGTAAAGGGCGTATGGGATGGTTTTGCCATCTACCGGCGCAAGCGCCAATAAGGCCCTGACAGAGGCAATGGTCGCTGTAAGCAGAACGCAAAACGGAGACCATTGGGGGGCAATGGTCTCCGTCGCATGCCACCGGTTTCGAGGGGGGGGGGTGATCCCGGTGACGACTCGCAGCTCAATCATATGATGTATTAAGCTTTGATCCTAACTTAATACTTTATGCGAAAATTGCTAGTGCGACGCACAAAATATCTCCGCGTTTTATTGGATAACTTCCCGCTCTCACGCATTTTTGAACATAATTTCGCATGACAGCGGAATCGCCTGTCAGGCGAATAGTTTCGCCCAGCGCGGTTTCACACGGCCTTGCCAGGTGCCGCGATGATAGGCGTCGGAACCGATCAGCGGCACAACGGTGGTGGCTTCTGCGAAAACCATCTGCTCATAGGTGGTGTTGACCTTGCCCCATGAAGCGGCTTCTTTCAGCGTCGACGACGAACAGGCGCCGTCACGCACGTCGGCCACGGTGATCTGCACGGCATATTTGTGCATGTCGGCTTCGACACCGAGGATCTCGGCGCAAACGACCGTATCCTGCGCGAAGTTCTTTGGCACGCCGCCGCCGACCATGAACAGGCCGGTGGTGCCGGCGGCGATCTTGATGTCGGTCAGTTCGCGGAAATCAGCCACGGCGTCGATCATCAGGTAGGGTTGCTTGGCGGCGATGCGTTCCTTCTGGTGCTTGACCAGTCCGAAACCGGCCGATGAATCGACAAAGGCAGGACAGAAGATCGGCACGCCTTCTTCATAGGCGGTCTGGATCAACGAACCGGGCTTCTTGGCGTTGCCTTCGGAAAGCCACTTGCCCATTTCCCAGATGAATTCACGCGATGAATAGGCACGCGGCTCCAGGCGATTGCAGATCTCGAGGATCGTGTGGTCGCAGTTCTGCAATTCTTCTTCGTCGATATAGGTATCATAGATACGGTCGATATAGTTGTCGCGCAGCACATTGTCGTCCACCGGCCCGGCGGCCTGATAGTGCTTGAAGCCGAGCGCTTCGAAAAAATCCATGTCGACGATAGAGGCGCCGGTGGCGACAACGGCGTCGATCATGCCGAATTTCACCATGTCGCGATAGACGTGCATGCAGCCGCCGGCCGAGGTCGAACCGGCCAGGATCAGCCACGGTGAGCAGGCCTTGTCTTCGAGCGCCATGTTGAAGATGTCGGCGGCGCGGGCTGTATCTCGTGAGGAGAACGACATCTTGCGCATCGAATCAATGATCGGGCGGGCGTCGAATGAGGTGATGTCGACATGCTCAACCGTTTCGGCGAGCAATTGTGCTTTCGTGTTGGATTGGGGGGTATCAGCGTTCATCTCTTGCTTCCTTGTGAACAGGATAAGGTGGACGCCCGTCATTGGCCCTGTTTTGACGCCTCGTGTTTATCCAAAAAGTGGAACCACTTTTTGGCATGAGGTTCATCCCCCAGACGGTGCGATGGGGCGGGAAGCGGGCGCTATAACCCATAGTCATTTGTTTTGCAATTCTTGTGACAGTCAATTGGATCGGTTTGGCGGTCACCAAGTCATTCAAGGCCGCAGTCAGGTTTTACAAGGATAGAAATAATAATGATCAAGCAGGGAGTTCTATATTTCGCTCCCCTTGAATATAAAATTACAATTGTGGGAATGACGGCACAAAACCTGTTCGTTTTATGGATATTTTAGAAAAACAGATAACGATGACAATGGCTGAACGCATTGTACATAAAGGGTCTGTGGATTATTCTGGAAGTCTAGACGTTTTTTTCGCAATACGGATACCGCTGCTTATTATCGGATATTCGCTGCCTTTTATGCGAGGTACTTTTGATTTACTTCAATAAAAGCTGTTTCTGGCAGGGTGCCGGATGACTGACTTCGCGCTGGAATTGAACCACATGCAAGGCAATCCGCTGGATTCCATTGAAACCTGGCAATGTGCCGGCAAAGATTTCGATAGTTTTCAGAAAAATATCTGTAAATTCTTCGATTGGAGCTGCTCGCACGATGAAGACGGGCCAGACTTTTCCTGGCAAATGTACCTGGGTGTTTTAAAACCTCAGGATGGTGAAATGCCGCATGCCATAATGGCGCGTCTCATTTCGGACTCCGGCTTTGTACAATTGCAAAGCGAGAGCAGCTATGATGTGATTATCGTTATGCCGGTGAAAGGGGCTCTTTCCTTGCAGCGCAGTCATACGGCAGTTCAAAAGATTGAGCCGGGACATGCTATTATCTATCAGCCGATCACCCAAACCCATGTGTCGCATGCGGTAGATGGCAAGACCTGTGAGGTTTACCTCATTAAGCTGTCTTATAACTGGGTGCAGCGTTTTCTGTTCGATATCCTGCAAATGCCGGTCGAGCGCGATCTGCATTTGGGGCCGGTCATCGACCTGGCTGCCCCCAAGGCGCGTGTTCTGTCACGGCTGATAGATACGCTGTGCTCTGATGCCTTTACGGCGCAAAGCCGTGATTTGTCGGATCCCCTTCAGCACCGGCTGGTTGAGACCTTTAGCCATCTTCTGCTGGAGAGTATTCCACATCGTTACAGTGAACGCATGCAGGCGACAAAGGCCGGGCCTATGCCGAATTATCTGCGTGTGGCCCGCGATTTCATGCAGCGAGAGGCATGCAATAATCCCAGTATGGTAACGGTGGCGCGCGCGGCCAATATCAGCGTCCGCACCCTTGAAACCAGTTTCCGCCTGCATATGGATGTAACCCCGCACGCTTATCTGCGCACTCTGCGTTTGAAAATGGCGCGTGAAGCCTTAAGCAATGTCAATGATACACGGCCGATTGCTGAACTGGCCGCTGACCATGGCTTTCCGCACGCAGGCCGTTTCGCGCAATACTATACGCAACTGTTTGGGGAATCGCCGTCGCAGACGCGGCGCAAGGGGCCCGGCGCCGGCTGATTTATAGGATTACGACTCCAACCCCATAAGTCGACAGCGCTACGCCTTGGCCTTGACACGCTTCTTGCCACGTTTGCCGCCCTTGGGACGGTTAAGGCGTATAATCTTGTTGTCTTCACCTTCTGAAAAGCCCCGCGGATTGGTCAGGCTGCGCGGCCCCAGGCCGAACAGCGAGGCCATCGGCGCGTCATCGAGAAAGACGGTTTCCGTCTCGCCATAACCATTGAAGCGCGTACCCATGGTGACGCCATAGGCGCCCAGCATGCCGATCTCGACATAATCGCCTTCATTGACATCCGCCGGCAGCCAGAAGGGGCCTGGCATGGAATCGATGGAGTCGCAGGTCGGTCCATAGAAGCGGAACGGCTTCAACTGCTCATCGTCATGGGTCTCATCCGGACGGTGCAGACGCACCGGGAAGGGCCATTTGGCGTGGGTGGCGTCGAACAAATTGCCGTAGGAGCCATCGTTGAGATAGAGAGCATCGCCCTTGCGCAGTTCCACCTTTGTCAGCACCGAGGTCGATTCCGCCACCAGCGCACGGCCCGGTTCGGCCCACAGCTGGGTTTCCTCATGCACCTTCATCTCGTTGAAGGCCCGATTAATGGTGTCCATATATTCCGAAAGCGCCGGCGGGATCATGCCGGGGTAAACCGACGGGAAGCCGCCGCCGACATCGACGATATCGGCGAAGACGCCGGCGCGCACCAGCGAGCGCGACGCGGCCAGCATGGCGGCGGCGTAGGCCGTGGGGCGCATGCACTGCGAACCGACGTGGAACGAAATGCCCATCATATCCTGCGTCGCCTGGCGGGTGGCCAGCAACAGCGAGGGGGCTTCGTGCGTCTGGGCGCCGAACTTGTTGGTCAGAGGCAGGTTGGAGCCTTCGCCGGAGGTGGCCAGGCGCACAACCAGATTCAGGTCTTTCGCATGGCCCGTAGCGTCGAGGATCTTGGCCAGTTCCTCGTGCGTATCGAGGCTGAATGTGCGGACGCCGAAATCGAAATAGGCGCGGGCGATCGACACGCGGCTCTTGACCGGGTGCATGAAGGCGAGGCGCGCCGCCGGCAGGGTGGAGCGCACCAGCTCGACTTCCTGGATCGAGGCGACATCGAACGAGCGTACGCCGGCCGCCCACAGGGTTTCCAGCACCCATACGGACGGATTGGCCTTGACGGCGTAAAAGACATCGCCTTTGAAATTTGCCTGAAACCATTGCGCGGCAACTGTGACGGGCGCGCGTCGCACGAGGGCGACGGGACGTTCCGGAGGCTGCTTGCGGACCAGGTCCAGGGCTGATTGGTAGTTTTCCACCAGCATACCCTTAGATAAGTTAAACCCAGACCGGCGTTAGCAGCGATGCCTGAGCCTCAATTCTCAAAAGATACAACATCTTTGCGAAGGAAATGAGGCAGGACCATTTGAACTCGGGGTCCGCCGGAAGTGGGCGTAAAATAGGGGAATAGTTGCGCATGTAAAGGGATAAACCGGATCGCCCTGTAAATATTTACAGCGAACCTGTCAGGCGCGTGATCAAACGGGTTGCCAGCCGGGTGAAATCCCCCATATGATTCAGACTGGTGGCGGCAATTGGGGACGACGGATTGATGACCGTGAGTGCTTTATCACGTATAGTCCTGACCGGCGCGGCCGTTTTTGCCCTGTCGGGGTGTGAACGCCTGGGTAATGGCATAGAGGCGCGCCGCGAGATATCGTTCTCCGTTCTGTCCAGTGACGACACAAAAACTCAGGCCTTATGGGCGCCTGTCGTGGCTGACCTGCAAAAGCAAACGGGCCTGCAAGTGAAAATCGTGCCGTCCGTCAATTATGATGCCCAGGTGCTGGCCTTCCAGACCAGGAAGGTTCAGGCCGGATGGTTCCCCAACCTGACGGGTGTGGAAGTGCTGGGGCGCGGCCATGGCGAGGTTTTCGCCGAAGCCGAAGGTATCACCGCCTATCAAAGCCTGATCATCGTGCCGGCGGAATCAAAACTGAAAGCCGAAGACCTGCTGAAATGCGACCGCAAACTCAGTTTTGGTCTTGGGGAGCGCCGGGCGGCCGCATCGGGGCAGGCGCCGCTCTATTATTTCTTCCAGCCGAACCGGGTTGATATAAAGACCTGTTTCAAGGCGGTTATACCCGGCACGGCGGATGAAAATATGGCCGGAGTGATTTCCGGCAAGCTGAGCGCGGCCGCCGTCGACACGGATATTCTGCAAGACTTGCAGCAGACCGCCCCGAAAACCTTTGCCAAGGTGAAGGTGATCTGGGCGTCGGAAGCCCTGCCGGAAGACGTGCTGATCTACCGGGATGATCTCGATCCGGTGACGCGAGAGAAGTTGCGCTCATTCTATCTCAGCTATGGCCGAGCGCCGGGAACGGAAGGCGACCGCCAGCGCGGTATCCTCAAGGCGCTGAAACTCAAGGGGTTCGCACCGGAGGACGACGACCATTTCATTCCGATCCGTCTGATGAAAGCATCGGTCGACCTGATGCAGGCCGAGCGGGCAGAGAACAAGGCGCTGATCGCGAAGGCGAAAGAGCGCCTGGAAAAAGCGCGGACTAACAAGCGCGCCGCAGATGCCGCTACGGCGCCTCAGGCGCCGGCTGATGCGAAACCCGCGCCAGAGGGGCGTTGATGGCGGTGGTCAAAAAGGTTACCGGCTATTTTCAGCCGTTCGACTGGCACCATGCCGTAGTGTGTGTGCCTGGTCTGGCCGCCTGTTTGGTCTATGGCCTGATCACCCATGACACGCTGACCGCCGCCATGGCGGCCGGTGCTGCCTTTTCGGTCGGCTTTGGATTACGGCGGTCTGACCAGACGCGTTCCATGCTGGGCGCGGCGGCGCTGATGACTGCCGCCGCCCTTGTGGGTTCGCTAACGGCGGGGCACTTTTTTATCTATCTGCCGCTGGTGACCTTGGCTGCCGCCGGCTGCGCCTGCCTGGCCCTGGTCGACGAAGATATCTGGTGGGTGTCATTGCAGGCCACCATCGCGCTTTTGCTGGCCAGTCATTATGCCGGCGGACTGGATGCGGCCGTGCATCGCGCCGGCATCGTGGCCCTGGCCGGTGCCTTCCAGATGGTGTGCGTGCTGGGACTTGACCGGCTGATCCCGCGCGGTCATCCAAAGGCAATGCGCAATGTGCCCATTCCGGCCACGCGCCGCACCCTGACGGTTTATGGCCTGGTGGCGGGGGCCAGTGTTTCCTTAAGCATGCTGGCGGCCTATGGCCTGCACCTCGATAAGGCCTATTGGGCGCCGATGACCGCCCTGATCGTGCTCAAGCCGAAATATCAACTGACCAAACAAAGGGGCTTTGAACGACTGATCGGCAATGTGGCCGGCTGCGCGGTGGCGACCGGCCTGACCTTTGTGCTGCCGGCGCTCGGCTGGCTCGATCTGGTCTTGTGCGTCGTCGGGGCCGGATGCGCCTATGCCCTGATCAAGGCCCGCTATGCCGCCTTTTCGCTGGCTGTGAGCTTTACGGCAGTAATGCTTCTCTATGTGGCGCATGTTTCGGCGCTGCATGGCGCGGAACAGAGGATTTACGCCACCCTGCTCGGCGGATTGATCGCCATCGCCGTTATGTGGATCGCCAGCAAGACCGTAGCGCGCGACTTCGCCATATAAAGGAGTCTGGGGGGCTGCGGCCCCAGGTCTTATTTACCTTTAGCCAGATCATCGAAGGCGCGCAGGGTGCCGATCAGGTCTTGCATCTTGTCGATATAGATCATATTCGGCCCGTCAGACGGCGCATGATCCGGGTCTTCGTGGGTTTCGATAAACACAGCCGACACGCCGACCGCGCAGGCGGCGCGCGCCAGCACCGGCGCGAACTCGCGCTGGCCGCCGGAGGTGGTGCCCTGGCCGCCCGGCTGCTGCACCGAGTGGGTGGCGTCGAACATCACCGGATAGCCGGTCTGAGCCATGATCGGCAGGCCACGGAAATCACTGACCAGGGTGTTGTAACCGAAGCTGGTGCCGCGATCGCACAGGATGATGCGCTCATTGCCGGTTGAGGCGATCTTGTTGGCGACGTTCTTCATGTCCCACGGCGCCAGGAACTGGCCCTTCTTGACATTGATGGTGCGGCCGGTGGCGCCGGCGGCCAGCAGCAGATCCGTCTGACGGCACAGGAAGGCCGGAATCTGGATGACATCGACCTGTTTGCCCACGGGTTCGCACTGATGTGTATCATGCACATCGGTCAGGACCGGACAGCCGAACTTGTCACGCACGGCGGCCAGAATATCGAGACCCTCCTCCATGCCGATACCGCGGGCGGTGCCGATCGATGAGCGGTTTGCCTTGTCATAGCTCGACTTATAGATGAACTTGGTGCCGGTCGGCGCGCAGGCCTCGGCGATCTTTTCGGCCATCATCAGGGCGTGGTCGAGGCTCTCGATCTGGCAGGGGCCGGCGATCAGGACGAACGGTTCATCGCCGCCGATTTTGATCTTCGGCTGGCCGAAATCACCGATCTCGAAGGTCTTCGTTTTGACGTGCTGCGGCTGGATCGACATGGGTTACTCCTAAATCACTTGTTCGATGCGCGCCACATCGACGGGGTTGTTCAGTTCCCAGAACACGCGGCCGCGGCCATCGACCTCGACGCAGCGGATGGCCATGCCGTTTTCCAGAAAGCGAAGTTGCTCCAGGCCCTCGTATGTTTCCAGAGGCCCGACCGGCCATTTGAGATAGCTGTTCAGCGCTTCGCTGCGATAGGCATAGACGCCGACATGGTGAAAAACGGGAATGGTATCGCCTTCGCCAAAGGTTTTGCCCGTATAGGGAATGACTTCCTTGGAAAAATAGAGCGCGTTCATGTGGCGGTCGAACACCGCCGTTGTGCCGCCGACGCGGCCATTCTGGCGGTCCTCGACAAAATTGGCATAGGTCTGGGCGTCACAGCGAAGCACCGGCGTGGCCATCTGGGTGTCGGGATAGGTCTTCATCTCGCGGATCAGATCTTCGACAAACCAGGCCGGGGTCAGCGGCGCATCGCCCTGCAGGTTGACATAGAGATCGGCCG